>CAKZOQ010000553.1 GCA_937136445.1 uncultured Gemmatimonadota bacterium | reverse complement strand
GAGGACCCGGTCTTCTTCGTGGTCCTGGACTGCATGCGGCTGGACCAGTGGCGGGCCATGGCGCCGCTCCTGGCACCCCACTTCGAGATCGAGGAGAGTTGGCACTTCTCCATCCTCCCCACGGCGACGCCCTACGCCCGCAACGCCATCTTCAGCGGCCAGTTCCCCGACGAGATCGCCCGGGATCACCCCGAGTGGTGGAACTCCTCCGACGACGAGGGCAGCCTCAACGCCTTCGAGGACCGCCTCCTCTTCGACCATCTTCGCCGGCTGAACGGCGGCCAGGCGATCCCGGTCCACTACGAGAAGATCTTCAGCGACCGGGAAGGGGAGCAGGTCCGGACGCGAGTGAACCGCGCCCTGAAGACCCCCCGTGCCGTGGTGGCCATGGTGTTCAACTTCGTGGACCTCATGACCCACGGGCGGTCCGAGTCACCCATCCTCATGGAGGTCGCCAAGGACGAAGCGGCCCTCCGGGACCTCACGCGGTCCTGGTTCGAGCGGAGCGTCGCCTTCCAGGTCCTGAAGGAGGCGGCGAAGTCCGGGTACCGGGTGGTACTCACCACCGACCACGGGTCCATCCTCTGCCAGCACCCCACCACCGTCTTCGCCCGGCGGGACGCCACCAGCAACCTGCGCTACAAGTTCGGGAAGGACCTCCGGGCGGAGACGCCGGAGGACACCCTCTACACCAAGGACGAGAAGGACCTGCGCTTCCCCGAGGCCAGCCTGGGGATGAGCTACCTGGTGGCGCTGGAGGACCACTTCTTCGTGTATCCGACCAAGCTCCGGGAGTACCAGCAGCGCTACAAGAACTCCTTCCTCCACGGTGGGATCAGCCCGGAGGAGATGATCGTGCCGGTGGCGACGCTGACGCCTCGGGGCTGAGGGCGGAGAGGGGGCGGAAGCCCAGGGCCCATCGGTCCATTCCCTCGTCCGTGGGAGGGGGCGATCCTTCGGGTGGCGGCGGGGGTGGTGGGGCCCCGGCCTCAGTCATACAACGTCCCCGCCTTCTCCGCCGAGAGGAGGATCCCCTTGATGAAGGCCGAGCTCAGCCCGTTGTGCTCCATCTCGTTGAGCCCGGCGATGGTGCAGCCCCGGGGCGTCGTCACCCGGTCGATCTCCGACTCGGGGTGGCTGTTCTCGTCCGCCAGCAGCCCTGCCGCCCCCCGCGCCGTCTGAGCCGCGAGGAGGAGCGCCTCCTCGGGGTGGAAGCCGATCTCGATCCCGCCCTGACTCGCCGCACGGATGGTGCGCAGGAAGAAGGCCACCCCGCAGGCGCACAGCGCCGTGGCCGGGATCATCATCTCCTCGGCGATGTGCAGCGTCCGACCCACGGCCTCGAAGAGCATGTGGGCCTCCTCCATGAAGCCCTCCGCCCCCGGACCGGCGGCGAGGCAGGTCATGGACTCCCCGATGGAGACCGCGGTGTTGGGCATGGCCCGCACCACGGGCACCTCCTCCCCCACGTGCTCCTGCAGGACCGCCAGCGGCACCCCCGACGCCACCGAGATGACCCGGTGCCGGCCGGGCTCCAGCGCTGACACGATCTCCGCCATGAGCTCCTCCACCTGCTGGGGCTGGACCGCCAGCACCAGGATCTCGCAGGCCTGCACCGCCGCCACGTTGTCCGCCCCGACCTGCATGCCACGGTCCACCAGGTCCGCCAGCTTCGCTACCTGCCGGCGCGTGATGTGGATGTGGTCGGCGTCCAGCGTGCCGGTGTTGAGCCAGCCCTCGGCCAGGGCACGGCCGAGATTCCCGCCACCGAGGACGGCGACGGGGGGGAGGGGGGCGAGGGTCATGGGCTCCTGAGGTGCAGGGTGCGGAGGAAGGTGGAGGCGGAGGCTGGCGAGACGAGACCACCCCCGTCAAGCGCCGGACGGCGAGGCCCGGGGCGCCGGTATGCCCGGTCCCGTTCCTTCCCTAGCTTTCCGGCGTGAGCCTCTTCCTGCGCGTCCTCTCGTTCCTGAAGCCCCACACGCCCGTCCTGGTGGCGGCGGTGCTGACGACCTTCGTCTTCGCCGTCCTGGACGCGGCGGTCTACATCCTCCTCATCCCCTTCGTGGAGGCCCTCTTCGTGAGCGGAGGCGCCGCCGCGAACCCCGGGACCGCCGATCCGTCCCTCATGGAGCGGCTCCTGGACGGGACGGTGTATCGGTGGGTGGACCTCTCCGGCGATCCCCTGGTGGCCATCCAGCGGATCATCGTCATGATCCTGGCCCTCTTCCTGGTGAAGAACCTCTTCCACTTCGCCCGCACCTACCTGGTGGCCCGGGCGGAGCAGGGGGTGAACCGGGACCTTCGGCGGACCGTCTACGACCACCTGGTGGATCTGGACCTGGCCTTCTTCGGGCGGGTTCGCATGGGCCAGATCGTCTCCCGCCTCACCACCGAGGTGGAGCAGCTCCGCACCCTGGTCACGGCGGAGATGTCCAAGCTCCTCAGCGCCGTCTTCGAGTTCGGGGTGGCGCTGGTGGCCATGCTCATGATCTCGTGGAAGCTCACCCTCGCCGCCTTCGTGGTCATTCCCGGCGCCATGGTCATCTGGGGGCCGCTGGTGAAGGTCCTCCGGCGGCGGGACCGGCGGGTGCTCCACCTGGGGGGCGAGGTGAACGCCCACATCCAGGAGACGTTGGCGGGGATTCGGTTGGTGAAGGCCTCCTCGGCGGAGGAGCGGGAGCGGTCGCGCTTCCGGGATCTCACCGGGGACCACTTCCACCAGTTCCTCCGCGCCGAGCTGGCCCGGGCGCTGGCGGCCCCCGCCACCGAGATGCTCGCCGCCGTGGGGACCGTGGTCCTCCTCTGGTACGGCGCGCATCTGGTGGTGGGCGGAGAGCTCACCGGCGCCCAGTTCGTCGGCTTCCTGGGGCTCTCCCTGAAGCTCTACGCCCCGGTGAAGAACGTCGCCAAGTTCCCGGCGACGGCGCAGCCCGGGCTTGTGGCGGCGGAGCGGGTCTTCGAGTTCCTGGACGCCCCGGTGGAGATCCGGGACCGCACCGACGCGCGGGACTGGCCGGGGCTGGAGGACGCGGTGCGCTACGAGGACGTCACCTTCGCCTACCGGAGTGACGATCCGGTCCTGCGGGGGGTCTCGCTGGAGGCCCGGGCGGGGTCGGTGACGGCGTTGGTGGGGCCGTCCGGGGCCGGGAAGACGACGCTGGTGGACCTCCTGGGCCGCTTCTACGAGGTGGGCGAGGGCCGCATCACGGTGGATGGGGTGGACCTGCGGGACATCCGCATCGACCAGCTCCGGTCCCGGCTTGGGATCGTCTCCCAGGAGACCGTCCTCTTCCACGACACCGTCCGGGCCAACATCGCCTACGGCCGCCCCGACGCCTCCGCCGAGGAGATCGAGGCGGCGGCCCGGGCGGCCCACGCCCACGGCTTCGTGAAGCGGCTGGCCCAGGGCTATGACACCCGGGTGGGCGAGCGGGGCACCGAGCTCTCCGGGGGGCAGCGCCAGCGCCTCGCCATCGCCCGGGCCATCCTCCGGGACCCCCCCATCCTCATCCTGGACGAGGCCACCAGTGCGCTGGACACCGAGTCGGAGCGGCTGGTGCAGGCGGCCATGGACTCCCTCCTGGCGGGTCGGACGGTCTTCGTCATCGCGCACCGCCTCTCCACGGTCCAGCGAGCCGATCAGATCCTGGTTCTGGAGGAGGGGCGCATCGTGGAGCGGGGCAGCCACGCCCAGCTCATGGCGCGGGACGGCACCTACCGGCGGCTCTACGAGCTCCAGTTCGAGGACGCACCTGCCGCCTCCGGACCATGACCCGCCGCGGCGTCCGCCACCGCTGGGAATACGGGCTCTACCGGACCCTGTCGGGCCTCCTCCGGGGACTGCCGGAGTCGTGGGCTCTGGGGCTCGGCGCCCTGTTGGGCTGGAAGGCTGGCGTCGTCTTCCGCATCCGACGGCGGGCCGTGGACGCCCACCTCGAGCTGGCCTTTCCGGACCGATCCGAGGGCTGGCGACACCGGGTGGCACGAGCCTCCTTCGCCCACCTGGGGCGGGAGGCGGTGGCCATGCTCCGCATGGCGGACCTGGACCGATCGGACCTCCGTGCCCGCACCTCCGTCGAGGGCCTGGAGGCCTTCGAATCCGCCCGCTCCCAGGGGAGGGGTGTCATCGTCGTGAGCGGCCACCTTGGCAACTGGGAGATCGGAGCGGCGGCGCTGGCGGCCCGGGGGATCCCGGTGGAGGCCGTGGCCAAGGGTATGGCGAACCGGCGTTTCGACGAAGAGCTGGTGCGGACCCGGGAGCGGCTGGGCGTCTCCATCGTAGGGATGGAGGAAGCTCCTCGACGGGTGCTCCGGGCCCTGGGCCGCGGGGAGGTGGCGGCGTTGGTGGCGGATCAGAACTTCCACCGGGATCCGGTCTTCGTCCCCTTTTTCGGCCGGCTGGCGGCCACGGCGCGCGGCCCGGCGGTCTTCGCTCTCCGCACCGGTGCACCCGTGTTCCTGGGGGTGGCCATCCGGGACCGGGGTGCCGGATCGGTGGCCCGCTACCGGACCGTCCTCCAGCCCATCGACTTCGACCCCAGCGGGGACCACGAGGCCGACATACGCCGCCTCACCGAGACCTACACTGCGGCGCTGGA
>CAKZOQ010000552.1 GCA_937136445.1 uncultured Gemmatimonadota bacterium | reverse complement strand
GCGAAGAGCATCGGCTCCTGGGGCACCAGACCGATGGCCGCCCGGAGCTCGGACAACGAAACAGCCCGCACATCCACCCCGTCCACCGTCACCGACCCGTCCTCCACGTCGTGGAAGCGAGGGAGGAGGGAGGCCAGGGTGCTCTTGCCTGCACCGGAGCTCCCGACGAGCGCCACCGTCTCGCCGGGCTCCAGCGTCAGGTCGATGTCCCGGAGGACCTGCGGCAGGTCGGGTCCATAGCGGAAGGAGACGCCCTGATAGCGCACCCGACCTCGGACGGGTCGGGGGAGGGAGCTCGGCTCCTCCGGGTCGGCGAGACCCCGGGGCACCTCCAGGAGCTCGAAGATGCGGCGGGCGGCGCCGGAGGCCTCCTGGTAGTTGCTGTAGAAGCCCGCCAGCGAACTGATGGCGCCGGCGATGGTCACCGCGTAGAGCAGGAAGGCCACCAGGGTCCCCGGCGTCAGCTCGCCAGCCAGGACCAGGCGTCCTCCCTGCCAGAGCACCACCACGATGGCGCCGAAGGCGGCGAAGGTGACGGCACCGGTGAGGGACGCCCGGGCCACGCCGCGTCGGAGCCCTTCGTCCCGGGTGCGCGCGATGGCATCGCCGAAGACGCGCGCCTCGAAGCCCTCCCGGGTGTAGCTCTGCACCGTCCGGATCTGGGTGAAGACCTGCTCGGCCCGCGCCACCGCGTCGGCCAGAAGATCCTGGATCCCCGTGCTCAGGTGGCGCACCCGCCGCCCGAAGAACCAGCCCACCGCCGCCGCCACCGGGATGGCGGTCAGCGTCACCAGGGTGAGGCGCGGGTTGGTGGCCGTCACCAGCGCCAGGGCCCCCACCAGGAAGAGGATCTGGCGCACAAGCTCCGGGATCCCGAACCGAAGCACCCCCTGGATGAGCGAGGCGTCGGACGCGAGGCGGCTGGAGAGCTCGCCTACCCGGCGGACGTCGTAGAAGGCCGGCGGCTGGCGGACCAGGTGGGCGAAGAGGTCCGTCCGGAGGCGGGCGATGACGTGCTCGCTCACCGAGGCGGCCAGATAGCTCTGGGCGAAGTTGAGGACGGCCTGCACGGCGAAGAGCGCCAGGAGCCCCAGCGCGATGACGTTGAGGAGCTCCCCGCTCCCCCGCAGGAAGGCGGCGTCCAGGAGCTCCCGCACCACCAGCGGGAAGGCCAGCCCGATGACCGTACTCAGGAGGAGGGCGGCGAGTCCGGCCCAGAGGGCACCGGAGTGGTGCCGCACCCGGGGCCAGAGGGTGCGGAGGAACTCGGTGGGACGGGGTCGGGAGGCGTCGTCGGACATGGGCTCCAACATAACCGCTACGCCGGGGACGGCGGGGGCGTCTGAGAGCTTCCACAGGGCGCAACCACGGTCTGCGACGGGGGTACCCCCCACCTCGGCCGCCCCACCCTCCCCCCGCCTCCATCCGCCGACCCATGCTCCACCGTCGCGCCTTCACCGCCTCGGTCTTCTGGACCCTGGGACTCCTCTACCTGGGGAGCGTCGTCCACGCCACGGAATCCAGCCTCGCCTGCCCCGACTGGCCCACCTGCTTCGGGAGCTGGACGCCGGAGATGAGCGGCGGCGTGTTCTGGGAACACCTCCACCGGCTGGTGGCCGGAGGGCTCCTCCTCCTATGGGGGACCGGGACCTGGATGGCCCGGCGGGAGGGAGCGCCGCGGTGGGTGTTCCGGGCGGCCCTCGCTGGTATGGGCCTGCTGGTGGTGCAGTCGGTCTTCGGCGGGCTCACGGTGATCTTCGAGCTCCCGGACCTGGTTTCCACCACCCACTTCACCCTCGCCTTCGGCTTCCTGGCACTGGCTACCTTCCTCGCGTCCGCGACGTCCTGGTCCCGACGGCATCGGCTGGCCCCGGACTTCGGTCGGACGGTCGTCCGCTGGGCCGGAGGTGCCGCCCTCCTGGTCTACGGGCAGTCGGTGGTGGGCGCACTGGTCCGCCACACCGACGCAGGAATGGCATGCCCCGATGCTCCGCTCTGCCTGGGACAGGTGGTGCCGCCTCTGCAGAACGGGCTGGTGGCCCTCCACTTCGGGCACCGGGTCCTGGGGGTCGTGGCGGCGGGCGTGGTGCTGGCCTTCGCCTGGCAGGCGGGCCGTCGGGTGCTTCCCCGGGTGGTGCGGAGCTGGGCGGCCTGGGCTGGGGCGCTGGTGCTCTTCCAGGTGGCCCTCGGCTTCCTTTCGGTGCTCTCGGGGCTGGCGGTGGTACCCGTCTCCCTGCACACCCTCGTGGCCGCCTCCCTCCTGGTGGTCCTCACCCACCTGACGGCGCTGGGGTGGGTGGCGACGCGCAGGACGCCGGATGAGGTGGGCACGGACGACCCCGCCGGCACCTCCCGTGTGGCGTCCCCGCCGGCGGCGGGTTCCTGAGCCGGTGGACCGCGCCCAGCTCGGAGACCTCCTGGCCCTCGTCAACGCCAGCCTCAACGCTACCAGCGCCGTGGCGCTCTTCGTCGGCCTCTGGTTCATCCGACGCCGCAACGCCCACGCCCACCGGACGGCCATGGTCACCGCGGTGGCGGCCTCCACCCTCTTCCTCGGGTTCTACCTGACCCGGGTCTTCCTCACCGGCACCCACGAGTTCGCCGGCGAGGGGGCGGCCCGCATCGTTTACCTCACCATCCTGGTGAGCCACATGATCCTGGCGGTGGTGGTGGTACCCCTGGTCCTCCGCCTCCTCTGGCTCGTCTGGAAGGGTCGGTTCCACGCCCACGCCCGTCTGGCCCGCTGGACCTTCCCCATCTGGGCTTACGTCTCGGTGACGGGTCTGGTGGTCTACGTCCTCCTCTACCAGGTGTACGGCTACCGGTGACCCGGACCGCGCCGGAGGATGCCGGCGCCCCGTGGGTCGGGGTCCTGGAGGTGGTGGCGGCGGCTTCGCTCTGGGGTTCCTCCGGAGTGTTCAGCGTGAGCCTCTTCCGGATGGGGGTCCCGCCGGAGACGCTGGCCCTCTTCCGGCCCCTCTTCGGAGCCGCCGGCCTCCTGGCCTGGGCCCTGGTCCGGCGCACCACCACGGATGGAGACACCGGATCCGACGCCCGACCATCCGGCTCCCCCGCACGCCTCGACGGGACGGCCCTGCTGGTGCTCCTGGGACTGGGTGGCGCGGTGATGGCCGTCTTCCAGATCGCCTACCAGCTTTCCACCGACGCAGTGGGCGTCCCCTCCACCGTGGCCCTCCTCTACCTGGCCCCGGCGCTGGTGGTGGGGGCCGCCGGGCCGCTGCTGGGAGAGTGGCCCACCGCACGCCGGGTGGCGCTGGCGGGGTTGGTGGTGGGCGGAGTGTGGCTCTCGGTGCTGGGGGCTCAGGAGGTCGCCACCGAGTTCGGGAGCCGAGGGGTGGGGTGGGGCGTCCTGGCGGCGGCGGGCTACGCCGGCTACACCGTCTTCGGGCGGGTGGCCACGCCGCGCTGGGGGAGCAGGGCCACGGTGACCTGGAGCACCGTGGGGTCGGTGGGGATCCTGCTGGTCCTGGTTCCCTGGCTCTTCGACGGCGTGCCCCTCCCGGGAACGCCGGCGGCCTGGGGCCTGCTGGCGGTGTATGGGATCCTCACGGTGGCGGTGGCCCAGTACCTCTTCTTCGACGCCCTGGGCCGCCTGGAGGCGAGCCGCGTCAGCATCGCCGCCAGCAGCGAACCGGTGGTGGCGGCGCTCCTGGCCACCCTCCTCCTGGGACAGGGGCTGGAACCCCTGGGATGGGTGGGCCTCGCGGTGGTGGTGGTGGGGGTCACCGGGGTCGCTGGGACCCGACCGGACGACGCGCGGGTCTCGGCCCAGCGCTAACGCGCGGGGAGGCGAACCTCCACGCGGGCACCCCCGCCCGGCACGTTCGCCAGCTCCAGGGTGCCGTCCATGGATTCCAGGACCCGTCGTGCATGGGGGAGCCCGAGGCCCAGACCGTCCTCCGCCGTCGAGTAGAAGGGGTCGAAGGCCCGGGCCAGCGCGTCCTCGCTGAACCCCTCGCCCTGGTCCTCGATGCGGATCACCGGGCCCCCGTCCTCCTGGACGACGACCTCCACCGCCCGTCCGTCGCCGAAGCGGGCGGCGTTGTGGAGGAGGAGGTAGATGGCGTCCATGAAGCTCTGGGCGTTCACCTCCGCTCGCACCGGGCCGCTCATCTTGAGGCGGACCAGGACGTCCTGGTCCTGGGCGAACTCCCGGGTCACCTGCTGCACCAACGCCGAGACGTTCTGCCCCTCTCGCTCGGATCCCGGCTCCTCCAGGAAGAACTCCAGGTCCTGGAGGTTCCCCAGCGCCTGGACGATGCGCTCCCGGAGGTCGGCGGCGTCGGACTCGGCGGTGGCACCGGCCAGCGGCGTCTTCACCTGATGGTCCAGGAAGGCACTCACCCGACCGATGGCCTCCTGCAACGCCGCCCGACGCTCCTCATGGCGGGGGGCCCACCGGCTCCGGAGGGCGTCCCGGAGCAGCGCCTCCGGGCTCCCCGCCTCGGCACCCTCCGGGAGCTGCCCGCGACCGACCTTCTCGGCGAGGCTGCGGAAGCGGTCCTCCAGGCGGCGGGCTTCGGCGCGAGCCCGGGTCTCCGCGTCCGCCGCGGCGCCAGAGCCTCCCGAGGCCCGACCCACGGCAAAACCCACGGCGAGCGCCACGAACGCGACGATGATGGTGACGATGTCCATGCGGTCCTGGGGGTGAAGGTGCGAAGGAGCGGTCGCTCCGGAGCCGTCGGATTCTGGCAGGAGCCACCCCTGTGGGCAACCGACGTTGCCTCCCGGAGGAGCCCCTCCTATCCTCGCTTCCCCATGGATCCGCTACAGGAAGTCCGGAGCCTCCTCGCGGAGAGCTCCGATCCGGACAACCCTTCCGCAGAAGAGCTCCGTGCCCTCTTCCAGAAGGCATGGCACATGTGCGTGGTGGGACTGTCGAGGGATCCGGCGAAGATCGCCCGGCGCATCCCCGCCTACATGGCGACCAAGGGCTTCGACGTCGTCCCCATCAATCCCCACGCCGACCGGATCCTGGGGAAGCCGGCGTATGCCCGCCTCTCGGATTTCCCCGATCCCACGGACATCGTGCTGGTCTTCCGGCCCTCGGCGGAGGCAGGCGTCGTCGTCCGGGAGGCCGCGGCGCGCCCGGAGGCGCCGGCGATCTGGCTGCAGGAGGGCATCGTGGCCCATGCGGAGGTCCGGGAGGCGAGGGACCAGGGACTCCTCGTGGTCCAGGATCTCTGCTCCTATCGGATCCTGCGGGCCCTCCTGCCCCTCTGAATCGACCCCTTCGCAGCGACTCCCGACACGAGCGAAGAGACCGGCGCCGCTACCCCTCCAGCGCCGTGAGGGCCTTCTCGGCATGGCCCTTGGGCCGGACCTTGCGCCATGCTTCCTGCACCACGCCGTCGGCGTCGATGAGGAAGGTGCTCCGCTCGATCCCCATGTAGGTATTGCCGTACATCTGCTTCTCCTTCCACACACCGTAGGCCTGGGAGACCTCGTGATCCTCGTCGGCGAGGAGGGGGAAGTTCAGGTCGTGCTTCGCCCGGAACTTGGCATGGGACTCCACCGAGTCCGGGGAGACCCCCAGAACCACCGCATCCACCTCGTCGAAGCGCGGGAGGCTGTCGCGGATGCCACAGGCCTGCCGGGTGCACCCGGAGGTGTCGTCTTTCGGATAGAAGTAGAGGACGACGGAGCGGCCTCGGAAGTCGGAGAGGGTGACGTCTCCCTCCGTGTCCGAGGGAAGGGTGAAATCCGGGGCGGGCGAGCCAGGCTCGACCATGCGGGCCTCCTGAGCGGTTGTGGGCGGTGGGCTGCGGACGCCATCCGACGTCCGGGGAGGCGCAGCTACCCGTCGGGCGAAGTGGGGTTTCCGTCGCTCGGGCCTGCGGGGCTCTCCCCGACCACGGCGGAGCCCTCCTCGTCGTACGCGCGGCCGGATCCCGGACGCGGCCTCTCCGACGGGTCCGCCATCTCCAGCACCGGGTCGTCCAGGATCTCTCCTTCCCAGCGACAGGTGGCGTCGCCTCGACTCTCACAGAGGGAGTGCCGAAGCTCCACTTTCCGCTGGGCGCTCTGGGCAAGACCGGTTTCCAGGAACCCGGTGAGGAAGTGGCAGGCGTCGCCCCCCGGGTCGGCCTGGGTGAAGATCAGCGCCCGACCCTCCACCGAGAACGGGCCTCGCCCGAATCCCCCGACCCGCCGACCGAAGAGCCGTTTGAGCCGCTTGCCCGTCCAGCGTCGAGCCAGGGCATAGGCCAGCCGACGAGGGGCCCGTCTCCGCCAGCGACCCACCCGATCCCGCCACGCAAGGGTCTCTCCCGTCCGCCGAAAGACCTGCGAGGCGTCCGGGCGCCGGATGACCAGGCGGAAGAGATCGATGATCTCGGGGTCCGTCAGCCGATTCCCACGCTTGACGTCGGTGCGATAGGTCTGGATCTGCCGCTCTACGACGCCACTCAGCCCCAGTCGACGAGGCATGGTCACCGCAGGATCCTCTTCCTCCATGACCTCGCCGGGGTGGTCGAGCTCGCGGATCACCTCCAGGAGACGGAGCGCGACCGAAGGGCGAACTCGACGTGTGGGAGAGGGCGAAGGCACGAATGGCCGGGTAGGAGGAATGCGGGGGAAGGCTAATGTCACCCGCCACCGGGGCCCGAGCAACGGACCCGCCCCTGCCGACGAGGCCCTTCCTCGGGTGCGGGCGTACCCGAACGAGCGGAAGGGCCCTGGACGGCCGATTCCCGGATCGTGACGAATTGAGAGTGACAACGCACCACCACCCGGGTTATATAGGTGGTGCGGGGAGGTCCTAGTGGCCAAACCGTGAGTGGGGCGAGCAGTGGAGCAGTTCTCATGGCCCACCCTGGGGGGGCTGGTTTTCAGTGCCATTGAGATCCGCTGTCTCCCCCGCTCTTTTTTTATACCCCTGCCCCACGGGGCGCCCGGACGAGCGTCCCGTGGGGACCCCCAGCCCCCGTCGCCGAATCCGGCCCCATGAAGCGCTACGCAGCCTTCGACCCCCCCGAGTACCAGGACTGGAGTCCGGACCCTGAGCTGGCCGCGGCCTACCGCGCCGCGGTCCATGACGATCCGGAGCGGGCCGCGGTCGTGACGGCGCTGGACCAGGATGCCCTGCTGGCCCTCTACCGGGATCTCCTCCGCACCCGTCTCCACGACATCGGGCTCAAGCGCTGGGTCCGCACCGGCGTCATCTCCAAGGCCTGGCTCGGCACCGGGGAAGAGGCCGTCACCGTGGGCAACGTCGCCGCCCTGGACCGGGACCGCGACGTGGTGAGCCCCATGATCCGGAATGCCGGCGCCCTGCACATGATGGGCATGCCGCTCGCGGACATGTTCCGGGGCTACCTGGCCACCTCCGACTCACCCAGCGCCGGTCGGGACCTCCACATCGGGGACCTGGACGCGGGCATCATCCAGCCCATCAGCCACATGGGCACCAGCATCACCGTGGTGGCCGGCGTCGCCCTCTCCTTCCGTAATCGCGGCGAGGACCGGGTGGCGATGTCCTGGCTCGGAGACGGAGCCAGCAAGACCGCCGCTGCCCATGAGGGGCTGACCTTCGCCGCCGTTCAGAACGTCCCGGCGGTCTTCGTGCTGCAGAACAACCAGGTGGCTCTGGGGACCCGGGCGGATCATCACTCTCCCGGCGACCTGCGCCGGTGGCCGGAGATGTACGGGCTCCCGGCCTGGAGCTGCGACGGGAACAACGTCCTGGACGTCTTCGCCGCCACCCGCCTGGCGGTGGAGCGTTGCCGTCGCGGGGAAGGCCCGGCCATGGTGGTGGCCGAGACCTTCCGCATGGGGGGCCACGCGACCCACGATGAGCGCGAGGCTCGTCAGACCTTTCCGGTGGAGCTCTTCGAGCACTGGGGACGCAGGGACCCCCTTGGGCAGTTCGAGCAGTACCTGGAGGAGGAGGGGATCGATCGGCCCACGCTGGAGACGGTGGAGCGAGAGGTCACGGAGGAGATGGACCGCGCCGCCGACGACGCCCTGGCCTCCCGGGACCGGATCCCCCCGCCGGAGCAGGCGCTCTACGAGGGCATTTCCGAAGGTGGCGTGCTGGTGGGGCTGGAGAACCGGGGAGTCTAGCAGTGGCGCCGACGCCCCGCCTCGGGCGAGGAACCGCAGCGAAAAGCTGTTCAGGTATCGTACAACTACTGTACAACCCTTGAACCAGTTGACGCGCCAGTTATGTTATCTGTCCAATCGAAAATGATTCCAGATAAGGAAGCGGCACCGGCACGACAGGGGTAGTGACGCCATCAGACGGCGTCATCGGACCTCTGGCTGTCGGTCTGCTCCAAGGGACGCGATATGGTCAACGCCAATCCGGATCAGGTGAGCGAGCTGCTTGCGACTCGTCCCCTCGACGACCTCTCCGACGAGGAGCTCGTCACCGCCCACCTGGACGGGCGCCCCGGCGCCTTTCAAGACCTGTACGATCGGTATCGGGATCGATTGGTCCACTTCATCACGCGAAAAACGGGTGATCCCGATCGAGCGCAGGACCTCGTGCAGGAGGCCTTCATCCGTGTGACCCGGCACCTTCATCGGTTCGACACCTCGAAGAAGTTCTCCACCTGGGTATACACCATCGCCAGCAACCTCTCCAAGAATGAACTGCGCAACCGTTCCCGGAGCCCGCTGGTCCTCTTCCAGAAGTTGACCAACAACTGGGAGGACGATCACCGGCCCCTCCAGTTCGAAGACCTGAACCTCCGTCCCGACGACCTCTACCGGAAGCGCTTCCTCAAGCGTCTGGTGGAGGACACCGTGAAGGAGCTGCCCGAGCATCATCAGCTCGTCTTCCGCCTCCGGGAGCTGGAGGGCAAGAGCTACGAGGAGATCTCCGAGATCACCGGTGTGAACCTCGGAACGGTGAAGAGCCGGTTGCACCGGGCCCGCAACAGCTTCGCCCAGCGCATCGAGCCCTTCGTGAACTGAGGGTTCGAAGCCTTCCGGGAGTCATCCCGAACAGCCGGGTGTGGACCGACGAGGTCCGCACCCGGTTTTTTTCGTGCACCCCACCGTCGTCGCCGACACCCCCTGCGCCGGGGCCCTCCACGATCTACCATGGGGGGGGTCCCTCCCCCTCGGCCTTCACCCCGAACCCCTGCCACGCCGCCATGTTCGAGAAGCTCCGCAACGCCTTCCGCGAGGCCATCGACAACTTCCACGAGGAGTTGAACCGCGACCGTGTACCCGAGGCGGTGGATTCGCTCCTCAGGGGCATGCGGGACGAGATCACCGACGCCAAGGTCCGCCTCGGGGACCTGGAGAAGCAGATCACCCGTGCGCTGAAGGAGGCCGAGTCGGAGGAGAAGCAGGCCGCCACCGCACGGCGGCGCGGGGAGATGGCCGAGAAGATCGGGGACGAGGAGACGGCCCAGGTGGCCCGGGAGTTCGCCGAAAAGCACGGCCAGCGGAAGACGCTGCTGGAACGGAAGGCTTTGGCCCTCGAGGAGGAATTGGAGTTCCACCAGGAGGAGTACGAGGACATGCTGGCCCAGGTGAAGGAAGCCGAGGCCAAGCGAAACGCCCTCGCGGCGCAGAGCGGACGGGCTGGTGCCCGGGATTCGCTCAACGCCGCCGACGACCTCTTCGCCGAGCTGGACCGGATGGCGGAGAAGATCGGAGACGAAGACGCGCGGGCCCAGGCGGCCCAGAGCATGGGCGACTTCGAACTGAGGGGAGAGGACTACGCGTCCCCCCCCCGGCA
>CAKZOQ010000551.1 GCA_937136445.1 uncultured Gemmatimonadota bacterium | reverse complement strand
CCTTGGCGCCGGCGCTCCCCTGGAGGTAGGCGGGCATGAAGAGGCTGACCCCGTCGGGCATGGACAGGCCTACCCGGAGCGGTACGGTGGCCCCTCCAGCGGAGAGGGCGCGGAAGGCCCCGCGCACCACCTCCACGGCCTCGGCCATCGAGACCGCCGCCCGTACGTCGTCGCCGCTCAACACGCGTAGCTCCATGCCTGCAAGCTACTGGGGTGCGCAGCCCGTCGCTTGCTCCCGTCGCGTCGGGGCGGCACCGTGAGATCCATGAAAGTCATCCACACCGACGCCGCCACTCGCCCCCGTGGCCACTACAGCCAGGGGATCGTCCATGGAGGCACCGTCTGGGTCTCCGGCCAGCTCGCCCTGGATCCCCGAAACCCCGACGCGCCTCCTCCCGAGGGCGTCGCGGCCCAGACCCGCCAGGCCCTGGCCAACGTCGCCGCCATCCTGGAAGCTGCGGGGTCCGGGCTGGACCGGGCGCTCCAGCTCACCATCTACCTGTCCGACATCGACGGATGGGGTGCGGTGAACGAGGTCTACGCCGGGGTCTTCGGGGACCACCGCCCGGCACGCGCCGTGATCCCCGTGGGTCGGCTCCCCCGGGGGTTCCTGGTGGAGATCCAGGCCGTCGGCGCGCTGAGCGGAGACCACGAGGGCGGAGACCACGAGGGCTGAGGTGACGGAGACGCAGGAGAACCCCACCCCGGGGCTCCGGGTGGGCGTGGACCTGGGGGGGACCAAGACCGAAGCCGTGACGCTGGGCCCGGACGGCGAGATCCTGGTCCGGACACGGCAGCCCACCCCCCGGAGCTACGACGCCTCCGTGCAGGCCGTGGCGCGACTCGTGGAGGAGGTGGAGTCGGAGGCCGGCGGACGGGGAAGCGTCGGCATCGGGATCCCCGGCACCCTCTCCCGGGCCACCGGACGGGTGATCAACGCCAACTCCACCTGGCTCCTGGGCCATCCCCTGGACCGGGATCTGGCCCACCGCCTCCGACGACCGGTGCGGATCATGAACGACGCCAACTGCTTCGCCCTCTCCGAAGCCGTGGACGGAGCCGGGGCCGGCGCCCGGGTGGTCTTCGGGGTGATTCTCGGCACCGGGGTCGGTGGCGGGATCGTGGTGGACGGCTCGGTCCTGACCGGGGCCCAGGGGATCGCCGGGGAGTGGGGCCACAACCCTTTCCACCCGGAGGACGCCCCGGCGGGCGTCGCACCGGGGTGTTACTGCGGACGGCGGGGGTGCGTGGAAGTCTGGCTCTCCGGCCCGGCTCTTCGGGCGGACCACCGCCGGGTCACAGGGAAGGACCGCACCCCCGAGGAGCTGGCGGAGGGGGCGGCCAGCGGCGAGGCGGCGGCCCAGGAGACCCTGGACCGGTGGACCCGACGGCTGGGACGGGCGCTGGCCTCCGTGGTGAACGTCCTGGATCCGGACGTGGTGGTGCTGGGAGGGGGCCTCTCCAACCTGCCCGACGTCGCCGAGCGAGCCCAGGAGGCGATGGCTCCCCACCTCTTCACCGACCACCCGCGGACCCAGGTGGTACGGAACGTCCACGGCGACTCCAGCGGGGTACGGGGAGCGGCCTGGCTCTGGGGGGGACCCGAAGGCGGCTGACGCCGTCAGCCCATTCTGGGGATGGTCATGTTGTCCAGGAAGAGCCGCTCCCGGGAGGAGAGGACCTCCACACCCTCGTCGTCCACGAGGTCCAGAAGCCGCTGTACCTCGTCCTGGTTGATGGGATGCAGCGTGCGCACGGGAATGCCCTGCCACCGCTCCCGATCCTCCTGCTGGCGGACGCCTTCGGAGGAATAGTGGGAGTTGGGCCTCTCCACCCGGCGTCGGGAAGCGATCCGCCGCTCCCGCCACCGCTTGTACCACACGCGGAGTCCCACGACTCCGACCACCGCCACGAGGGCGGCGGGAATGAGTACCGTCATGTCCCACCACTCAGCCATCGTCGTTCGTCGATCC
>CAKZOQ010000550.1 GCA_937136445.1 uncultured Gemmatimonadota bacterium | reverse complement strand
GACCCGCTCCAGCTCGCCCGGCGAGACGCACTCGAATCCCGCGCCCGCCGCCTCCACCCGCCGCAGGATCTCCGGGTGGGGGTTCGCCTTCATGGCGTAGAAGACGCGGCTCACCGGCCCGAGCGCCAGGAGCCGCTGGAGCTGTCGGTCCACCGTGGGGAGGTGGTAGACGTAGGCCGCCGGGTACTCGGACCCCAGCGTCAGGAGCGCCTCCCGTTCCTCCTCCCACCAGCGTCGGGGTGGGGCCGGGCTCTCCTCGGCCCGGAGCTGCTCCCAGGAGGGGCCGAAGGTGTCGTCGGGTCCGGGCTGGGAGATGAGGAGGCGGTGGAGTTGTCGGCTGAGGCGGTCCGCCTGAGCTTCGTCCACCACCACGGTGAGGTTCAGGTCGCTGGCCGCCTGGGTGATGAGGTGGATCTTGTGCTCCTGGAAGGCCTCCAACGCCGGGCCCAGCCGGTGCAGCATCCCCCGGATCCGGTTGCCCACCAGGCTCACCGCGGCGCAGGGGCGGATGACCTTCACCTCGCAGAAGCCCTCCAGGCGCTCCACCACCTCGTCGAGCCGGTCCTGGTCCAGGAGGTTGGCCCCGGCGTCCAGGCTCACCGTGATGTTGGTCTCCGAGGTGGAGACCAGGTCCAGCGAGAGTCCGGATTCGGCGAAGGCGGCGGAGGCCCGGGCCAGGAAGCCCACCTCCTGCCACATCCCCACCGTCTCCATGGAGACCAGTACGACCCCCTTCTTCACCGAGATGGCCTTCACCCGGGCCGGACCGCTGTGGCCCTCGGCGGCGATGACCGTCCCCGGGAGGGCCGGATCCACGGTGCTCCGCAGGTGGATGGGCAGCCCCCGATCCCGCAGCGCCGGGATGCAACGGGGGTGCACCACACCGCTCCCTGTGGTGGCGATCTCCTGGGCCTCCCGGTAGTCCAGCCGCTTCAGCAGTCGGGCGGACGGGGTGGTGCGTGGGTCGGCGGTGAACATTCCCGGCACGTCGGACCAGAGCTCGAGACGGTCGGCGCCGAGCTTCCCGGCGAGGTAGGCCGCCGCCGTGTCCGAGCCTCCGCGGCCCAGGACCACCGTGTCGCCCTCCGGGTTGCGGGCGGTGAAGCCTTGCGTGATGGCCACCTCGGCGAGCTCGGCCATCCGCGCCACGAGCTCAGGATCCCGGGCGGCATCACATTCGGCGGAAAGCCACGCCGCCGGGCCCGGGCGGTGGGGGGGACGGCTCACCAGGAGCTCCCGCGCGTCCAGCCAGCGGACCGGCAACCCCTGGCCCGCCAGGTAGGCGGCGCCGAGCCGGGTGGCCATGCGCTCCCCGAAGGCCAGGATGCGGGCGCGGACCCGAGGGGTCACCTCACCGAGGAGGGCCATCCCCTCGGTGAGGCGGTGGAGCTCGGCGCGATCCTCCTGCAGGAGGGCGGCGGCGTCCAGGCCCAACGCCTCGGCCAGCCCGTCGTGGAGGTCGCGGATCTCCTCCAGGGTCGCCTGATGGGCTCCCTCCAGTGCCTCCGCCGGGAGCCCGTCGAGCCTATCGGTGACCCCCCGGAGCGCCGAGTGGACCACGAGGGGGCGCTCTCCGGCGTCCAGCGCGTCCCGGAGGATCTGGACGATGGTGGGCCAGAACTCCGGAGACGCGACGCTGGACCCGCCGAACTTGAGGACGACGGTGACAGGCTGCGAGGCCATGGAGGCGATGGGACCGCCGCTACTTCTCGATGGGCACCCGGACCATGTTGCCCCACTCGGTCCAGGACCCGTCGTAGTTCCGCACCTCGTCGTAGCCCAGGAGGTGCTTCAGCACGAACCAGGTGTGGCTGGACCGCTCCCCGATCCGGCAGTAGGCCACCACGGCGTCGTCCTCCGAGAGCCCTTCGTCCTCTTCGTAGATCGAGCGGAGGGCGTCCACGCCCTTGAAGGTGCCGTCCTCCTCGGCCGCCCGCTTCCACGGCACGTTGCTGGCGCCGGGGATGTGGCCGCCGCGGAGCGACCCCTCCTGGGGGTAGTCGGGCATGTGGAGGAGTTCTCCGCTGTACTCCTGGGGCGAGCGGACGTCCACCAGCCGTCCTCCCCCCTCCACGTGCTCCATGACCTCGCCCGAGTAGGCGCGGATGGGCGCGTCGTGCCGCTCCACCACCGGATACTCCCCGGGCTCGGGGTCCGGGACGTCCTTGGTGAGGGTCCGGCCCTCCGCCACCCACTTGCTTCGCCCTCCGTCCATGAGGCGGACGTCCGGATGGCCGAAGAGGGAGAAGACCCAGAGGGCGTAGGCGGCCCACCAGTTGAAGTTGTCGCCGTAGAAGACGACGGTGGTGTCCCGGCTGATCCCCTTCGCCTCCATGAGGGCGGCGAAGGCCTCGGCGTCCACGTAGTCCCGGGTCACCGGATCGTTGAGGTCCATGTGCCAGTCGATCTTCACCGCGCCGGGGATGTGGCCGGTGTCGTAGAGGAGGACATCTTCGTCCGACTCCACCACCACCACGTCGGGGTGATCGAGGTGCTCCTGCACCCATTCGGTGGACACGAGCTTCTCCGGATGGGCGTACTGCTCGAACTGGGGATGGTCGTCGTGGGGCGCGGTCATGGGGCCTCCGGAGGAGGGTGAGGAAGGGATCACCGGGCAGAGGAGCGCATACCCGGCCCTGCCGACTCCGTTCACGAGACGCCGCCGGAGGGAGCGAGGAACACCCGGCGGGAGCCTCGGTAGCCTGGAGCCATGACCCTCCCCGCCTCCCTCTCCACCGTCGTCGAGCGCTTCGGACGCGCACCCCGGGATCTCCGGGTCCAGGCCCTCCTCCAGTATTCGGAGAAGGTGCCGCCCCTCCCGGAGGAGTACGCCGAGGACCGCTCCCGTCTCGAGCAGGTCCACGAGTGCCAGACGCCCTTCTTCCTGGCTTCGGAGGTAGACGACGACGGCACGGTGCACGTCTTCTTCGACGCTCCCAAGGAGAGCCCGACGATCCGGGGGTTCGCCGGCATTCTGCGGGAGGGGCTGGAGGGTGCGAGCTGGCAGGAGGTCCTGGACGTGCCCAAGGACTTCTACACCGGCATGGGGCTGGGCGACGTCGTCTCCCCCCTCCGTCTCCGGGGCATGGGGGCGATCCTGAACCGCCTCCAGCGCCAGGTGAAGGAGCAGGTAGGGGACGCGGCGACGGGCTGATGGCGCTCCTGTCGGGCCGGGACCTCCGCATCGCCTTCGGCGGACGTCCCCTCCTGAACGGTGCCGACCTCCACCTGCGGCGCGGCGACCGGGTGGGGTTCGTCGGCCGCAACGGTGAGGGCAAGTCCACCCTCCTGAAGATCCTCGCCGGCGAGGTGGCCCCCGACGACGGGGAGGTGGTGCGTGAGGTCGGGCTGAGGGTGGCCTACCTGCCCCAGCGGGTCCCCGACGACGTCGGAGGGACCGTGGCCTCGGTGGTCCGCTCCGGCCTCCCTCCGGAGCGACCCGACTACGAGGCCGAGCGGCTGGTGAGCCTCCTGGAGCTGGACGCGGACGAATCCTTCGCGGAGCTCTCCGGCGGCAAGAAGCGCCGCACCCTCCTGGGGAGGGCCCTTGCCGAGGATCCCGACGTCCTCCTCCTGGACGAGCCCACGAACCACTTGGACCTGGAGAGCATCGAGTGGCTGGAGGGCTTCCTCCGTCGCTTCGAGGGAAGCCTGGTCTTCGTCACCCACGATCGAGCCTTCGTCCGGGCGCTGGCCACGCGCATCCTGGAGCTGGATCGCGGTCGCTTGACCTCGTGGGACTGCGGCTACGATACCTTCCTGGAGCGCCGGGAGGCCCGCCTCGCCGAGGAGGAGAAGCGGTGGGCGGAGCAGGATCGGAAGCTCGCCAAGGAGGAGAGCTGGATCCGCACCGGCATCAAGGCGCGTCGCACCCGAAACCAGGGTCGGGTCCGAGCGCTGGAGGAGATGCGCCGGCGCCGGTCTCGCCGCAGGGAGCGGGTGGGGGAGGTATCCCTCACCATCCAGGAGGCGGAGCGGAGCGGGAAGCGGGTGGTGGTGGCCGAGGACGTGGACTTCACCTACGGAGACGGCGAACCGCTGATCCAGGGCTTCGAGGCCACCCTCATGCGCGGCGACAAGGTGGGGATCCTGGGCCCCAACGGGGTGGGAAAGACCACGCTGGTGAAGCTCCTCCTGGGGGAGCTCGAGCCTGACGCCGGGACCGTGGAGCACGGCACGTCCCTCCAGGTGGCCTACTTCGACCAGCATCGGGCGGAGTTGGATCTGGTTGGGACCGTGGCG
>CAKZOQ010000549.1 GCA_937136445.1 uncultured Gemmatimonadota bacterium | reverse complement strand
TGCCGGTCATCGGTCTGCTGGGCCTCTACCTTCCCCTCCTCTTCAGCGGTGCGGTCTTCATCGAGACCGTCTTCGCGTGGCCGGGGATGGGGAAGGCCATGGTGGACGCCATCGGCACACGGGACTACCCCCTGGTGATGGCCGGGAGCTTCCTCTTCGCCCTCCTGGTGATCCTGGGGAATCTCCTGGCGGACCTCCTCTACGCCGCCGCCGATCCCCGTATCCGATATGACTGAGGCGTCCACGGGAATCCGGTCCTGGCCGGATCGCCTCCTCCCGGGCCTGGGAGCGCTTCGGCGGGGTCGGTGGGGACTGGGCCTGGGGTGTCTCGCCGTCTGGACGGGGTGCCTGGCGGTCCTGGGCCTGCGTTGGGACCGGGTGAGGGCGGCGGTGGCCGGAGGTCCGGGAGACGCCCGCCTGGCAGTCCTCGTCCTCGGGGTGGCGCCGGTGGTGGCCTGGTGGCTCGCCGGACGCTCGGCGGCAACGGGGCCGCCCGGCGGGGGCTGGCGGGGTGCGGCACGGCGCTTCGCCCGGAGCCCAACGGCGGTAGCGGGCCTCCTGGTAGTGGTGGGGCTCTACCTGACGGCACTCCTGGCCCCCCTCCTGGCGCCCTTCGACCCCCTGGTGCAGGGGGAGCTGGGGACGGCTCGGTTCCTCCCTCCTTCGGTCGCTCACCCCCTGGGCACCGACCAGTTCGCCCGGGACATCCTCTCTCGCGTCCTCTACGGTGCCCGCATCTCCCTCAGCATCGGGTTCGTGGCGGTGGGGATCGCGGTGACGCTGGGGACCTTGGTCGGGGCGGTGGCGGGGTATCTGGGCGGGTGGGTGGATGGGGTGGCCATGCGCCTGGTCGATACCGTCCTGGCCTTCCCCCGCCTCATCCTCCTCATCGCCGTGGTGGCCCTCCTCCAACCGAGCATCTTCGTCATCGTAGCGGTGCTGGGGCTCACCCTCTGGCCCTCCACGGCGCGGCTGGTGCGGGGGGAGGTGCTCTCGCTGCGGGAGCGGCCCTTCGTGGATGCCGCCCGTTCGCTGGGCTACTCGCGTCGACGCATCGTCCTGCGGCACCTGATCCCCAATGCGTTGGGCCCGGTCATCGTCGCCGCCACCCTGGGCATCGGCAACACCATCGTCCTGGAGGCGGGCCTCTCCTTCCTGGGCCTCGGCGTGCAGCCGCCCACACCCTCCTGGGGCACCATGGTGGCCGACGGGCGTCGGGAGCTCATCGGGGCCTGGTGGCTCACCACCTTCCCCGGACTCGCCATCGTCCTCACCGTCCTGGCCTTCAATCTGGTCGGGGACGGTCTCCGGGAAGCACTGGACGTGCGAGGCTAGAGATGGCGGCTGAACCGAACCCTGTGCCTGGTGCCGGACCGCCGGCCGACCGGTTGTTGGAGGTCGAGGCGTTGCGGGCCGTCTTCCATACCGCCGAAGGCCCTGCGGAGGCGGTCTCGGGTGTGGGCTTCACGGTGGAGCGGGGCGAGGCGGTGGGGCTGGTGGGCGAGTCGGGGTGCGGGAAGTCCACCACCGCCCTCTCGCTCCTGGGGCTCCTCCCCCCGGGCACGCTGGCGCCGGGCTCCTCCATCCGACTGGAAGGCCAGGAGCTGGTGGATGCAGGTCCCGCGAGCCTGCGGAGGGTGCGAGGGCGCCGGGTGGCCATGGTGTTCCAGGATCCCATCGCCTCGCTGAACCCGGTGATGCCGGTGGGCGAGCAGGTGGCGGAGGTCCTCCGATTGCATCCGGGCATGGGTCGGTCCGCCGCCCGCGGTGAGGCCCGCGCCCTTCTGGAAGAGGTGGGACTGCCCCGTCCCCATCGACTCCTGGACGAGCACCCGCACCAGCTCTCCGGGGGGATGGCACAGCGGGTGGGTATCGCCATGGCGCTGGCGGGTCGCCCCGAGCTCCTGGTGGCCGACGAGCCCACCGCGGCCCTGGACGTCACGGTGCAGGCGCAGATCCTCGAGCTCCTGGCTCGACTGCGCCGGGAGCGGGGGATGGCCCTCCTCCTCGTAAGCCACGACCTGGATGTGGTGGCCCGGGTGTGCGACCGCCTTCTCGTCATGTACGCCGGCGAGATCGTGGAGTCGGGGCCGACGGAGCTCCTCTTCTCGGCGCCGCGCCACCCCTACACCCGGGCCCTCCTGGACGCTCGCCCGCGGATGGACGGCCCTCAGGGAATGGTGCCGGGGCTGGAGGGAGCGCCGCCCTCACCCCTCCGGTGGCCAGGGGGGTGCCGGCTTCGGCCGCGCTGCCCGCACGCCCGCCTTCCTGGGTGTGCCGAGGTCCAGAAGCGGGTGGAGCTGGAGGCAGGGCGGACGGTGCGGTGCGGGCGCCACCAAGCCCTGGGTCCCCTCGAGGCACCTGGACCATGAGCGCGGCCCCTGGGACCCCGCCGGCGGCACCCCTCCTGGAGCTCCGGGGGCTCCGCACCGAGTACCCGCCCGGCCGCCGGGGTGGCTCGCCGGTGGTGGCGGTGGACGGGGTGGACCTCACGGTGGCGGAAGGGACCACCCTGGCGTTGGTGGGCGAGTCGGGGTGTGGGAAGTCCACCTTGGCTCGAAGCGTCCTCCGCCTCACCGAGCCCACGGAAGGGTCCATCTACTTCGACGGCCGGGACGTGCGGGCCATGGACCGGACGATGCTTCGGGCCTTCCGCCGGGAGGCCCAGATCGTCTTTCAGGATCCCACGGGCTCCCTGAACCCCCGTCTCTCGGTGGGAGCGGCGCTGGAGGAGGCCCTGGGGGTCCAGGGCTACGGCCGGGCCGATCGGTGGCGGCGAGCCGGCACCCTCCTGGAGGAGGTGGGGCTCGGCGACGAGGTACGGAATCGCTACCCCCACGAGCTCAGTGGAGGGCAGCGTCAGCGGGTGGGCATCGCCCGAGCCCTCTCCGTGGAGCCCCGATTCCTGGTGCTGGACGAACCGGTGAGTGCTCTGGATGTTTCGGTCCAGGCCCGGGTGATGTCCCTCCTGGACCGGCTGCAGCGGGACCGGGGCCTCACCTACCTGCTCATCGCCCACGACCTGGCACTGGTCCGGGCGGTGGCGGATCGCGTGGTGGTGATGTACCGGGGGCGCATCATGGAGACCGCGAGCACGGAACGACTCCATGACACCCCCCGCCATCCCTACACGAGGGTCCTTCTGGAGGCCGCCTCCGGCCGATGGGTCGGCGGGATCGACTCGGATCCCCCCACCGCCGAAGAGATGGGAGGGGCGGATGGGGCCGCATGGGAGGGTTGCCCCTATTATGCGCGGTGTCCGCACCCCGCCCGGGATGCCGAATGCCGGGGGTCCCGCCCACCCCTCGAAGGGCCCGATCCAGGGCATCGAGCCGCGTGCTACAAGCAACCGTCGAGGGCGCCGTCGGGGGGTTGACACCCATTTTGGGCCAACCCATAATGCGAACCTCCTGAGTTCGGGGACGATCCGCCGTGGCACGACGGGTCGTTTCTTACGTTCAACATGAATGCAGTCAACTGGCTGGAGGTCCCCTTGCTGCCGATGTCACTTCACGGAGCGCTGCTCCAGATCCCCGGGGTCGATGCCCCGGATCAAACTTTGCAGGAGCAGCTCGTGCAGCTGTGGGGCGACACGGGCTTCATGCGGTGGCCCCTCGCCTTCTGCCTCATCCTCGGTATCCTGGTCATCATCTGGAAGTTCATCGATCTGACGTCCAAGGCGGGCCGCACCAAGCGGATCCTCAAGGACGTCGATGAGCTCCTGACCCAGCACCGGATCAAGGAGGCGTTGGACCTGACCCGGGACACCGACGCCCCGGCGGCCAACATCCTCTACGCCGGCCTCGAGCGGCACGAGGAGGGTACGGACCGCGTGATGAAGGCCATCGAGAACCAGGGCCTCATCGAGATGAGCAAGCTCGAGAAGGGCCTGGTCATCCTCGCCACCCTCACCAACATCGCCCCGCTCCTGGGCTTCCTGGGCACGGTGATCGGTATGATCATCGCCTTCCAGTCCATCGAGGCGGCGGGAGAGGTGGAGGCGACGCTGGTGGCCGGCGGGATCAAGGTGGCGCTGCTCACCACGGCGGCCGGTCTCATGATCGCCATCCCGGTGTCCATCGGGCACAACTACTTCGTGTCCCGCATCGACAGCCTGGTCATCGACATGGAGGAGTCGGCGCAGAAGATGGTCGACACCCTCCACGAGATCGAGGTGGAGCGCGCTACGCCGTAGGCGACCGCTCCCTCCATTGCGAGGCAACGAGGCCGTCCGGGTTCGCCCGGGCGGCCTCGTTGTCGTTCCCGATGGGCCCCTGCCGTCGTTCTTGCCCTGCGGGCCGGTCCAACGTCAGGGAACTTCCGGCCCGTTCGTATCCATAAGGCACGAGTCCCCCACTCCCCCGGGCCGCCGCCGCGCATGACGCGCTCTCCACACGCCACTCCCCTCCTCTTCACGGTCCTGCTGGTGCTCACCGGTGCCGCCGGTCTCCCTCCGGCAGGGGCCCAGGAGACCATCGAAACCGCGGACCTGCGGGCGGCCCTGCTGGATTCGGCCCGGGCGGAGCTGGCCATCGGCCGAGCCTGGCACGCCACACGGATGCTCCGCGATGTCGCCGCCCAGGACGGGGATCCGGCCGAGGTGCTTCTCCTGGCCCGTGCGGAGTCCGGGTGGAAACACCACGAGGCGGTAGAGAACCTCCTGGCGGGGCAGGAGTGGCTGGGGGAGGAGTCGGACGGCCTGGGTTGGCGGCTGCTGGCGACCGCTCAGGAAGCCCGAGACCGCTGGTCGGCCGCCGCGTCCTCCTGGGCGACGTACCTGGTGACCCGGGCGGGCCGGTCGGATCCAGAGGCCGACGCCCTGGTGGTCCGCAGGGTGCGGGCCCTGATGCGCGGTGGAGCCTCCCGGGAGGCGCTGGCCGTGCTGGGGTCCCTGGACCGGGACGCGGCACATCTGCGGAGCTGGGTGGCGCTGGAGCTGGCGCGGGAGGCCGGAGAGGAGGGGGACACGGCGCTTGTGAGCGGACTGCTGGGTCGGGTCACGGACGAGCTGGCGGTGGACGCCGGATGGCAGGTCATGCCCCGGGCGCGCCTCGCCGCCGGGGACACCGTGGGGACCATCGCGGCGTATCGGACGGTGCGCCGCACCCACCCCCAGGGGGCCCGGCACGGCCTCGCCGGGGTGGAGATCGGCGTCCTGACCCTGGCGCGGGGGGATACGACGGGGGCCCTGGGACTCCTGCGGGCCTCCATGGACGAGGCGCCCCGGCAGGCAGCCGGGCAGGCGGCGGCTCGGCTCCTCCGGCTGACGGAGCCCGACCTGGAGACGACCCTCGGCCTGGCCGCGGTTCTGGACCGGGCGGGTGACGGCGGGAATGCCCTGAGGGCCTACGATCGGGCCTGGCGGCTCTCGGGAGGCACCGAGGGGGTGGAGGCGGGGTCGGGGCTCACCGGCTGGCAGCGCCTGTCGCGTGCCCGTCTCATCTCCACCGTTCCGTCCCGACGGGACGAGGCGCTGGCGGAGTTTCGGGCGCTCCGGGACGCCGGTCCCGACGATGAGGCCCTGGCTGCTCGCAACCTCGAGCTTTGGGCGGACATGCGCCGCCGGCAGGGGCTCGGCGCCCAGGTGGCCACGCTCCGGCGATGGCTGGTCGAGGAGCATCCCGCGAGCGCGCAGGCCGCGGAGATCGTCTGGGACCGGGGCTGGTCCCACGAGCTGCGGGGGCGACCCGACGAGGCGCTGGTGGAGTACGCCCGCGTCGCCGAGGGGGCTCGCACCCACAACCGGGCGGGCCAGGCCCGGATGCGGTCCGGCCAGATCTACCTGAACCGCGGCGACCTCGCCCAGGCGGCGGAGACCTATGAGGCCTACCTGACGGACTTCCCCGACGGCCGTCGCTGGGAGGAGGCCTCCTACTGGGCGGCCTGGAGCCGCCACGCCCTGGGCGACGACCAGGCCGCTCGGGCGCACGTGGATCGGATCCTCCGGGGCGCTCCCCTCTCCTACTACGCGGTGGTGGGTTCGGAGCTCGTGGGGCGACCGTACACGGTGGACCTCCCGCCGGCGCAACCCCCTGCGGAGCCGGGGTGGCTCACCGAGGGGCTGCGGAGGCTCGATCTGCTCACCGTGGCCGGTCTGGAGGAGGGTGCCGAGGCGGAAGAGGAGCGTCTGCTGTCCCGGGCGGAGGGCTCGGCCCGGGTGCGCCTTCGCCTCGCCGAGGCGCTCATCGAGCGCGGCCGGACCATCACCGGCATCAACATCGGCTGGGCCCTGCTGGCCGACGACCATCCCCTGGACGAGCGACTGGCCCGGGTGCTCTACCCCTTCCCCCTGGAGGAGTTGGTCCGCCGGGAAGCCGCCGAATGGGGCGTCGATCCCATCCAGGTGGCGGCGCTCATCCGCCAGGAGTCGGCGTTCAAGGAAGACATCGTCAGCCACGCCGGCGCCATCGGGCTCATGCAGGTCATGCCCCCGACCGGTCGGGAGCTGGCCCAGGCCCACGGCCCCGACGGCTTCCAGACCGAGGCCCTCACCACCGGCGAGGTGAACCTCCACCTGGGCACGGCCTTCCTCGTGGAGATGAGCGCACGCTACGACGACGAGCTCCCCCTGGTCCTCTCGGCGTACAACGCCGGACCCACCAGGGCCACCCGCTGGCGCCGTTATCCGGAGGCCTCCGACTGGCTCCGCTTCACCGAGCGGATTCCCTTCGACGAGACCCGGGGGTACGTGAAGAACGTGCGCCGGAACCTGGGCGTCTACCGGCTTCTCTACGGCGACCGGTAGGCCTCGGGAGGGTCGGGTCTGCGCCTTGACCCCGACCCGGGCTGTCGTACCTTCGGCGCTGGTCCGGTTTCCTCCCCTCCTGCGTCCTCCCCACCGGGAGCTTCCTCCCCCGTGAGTCGTCTCGCCGTCATCGGGTGCGGGGCCATCGCCGAGGGTTTCCACCTCCCTGCCGTCCTGGACGTCCTGGGCGATCCCGGCGCGGTGACCCTCGTCGACCCCGACCTCGACCGCGCTCGCGCCCTCGGCGCCGGCGCCGGAATCACCGACGTCGCATCCAGCCATGCCGACGTCCTGGATCGGGTGGACGGAGCGATCATCGCCTCGCCCCACCCTACCCACGTGCCCATTGCGCTGGATCTGGTGGACGCCGGGGTGGGGGTGCTGTGCGAGAAGCCGCTGGGGACGAGCGTCGAGGAGGTCCGACGGCTGGAGGAGGCCGCCGCGGCCCGAGGGGTGGTGGTGGCGGTGAATCAGACCCGCCGGTTCATCCCCGCCGTCCGGGAGATCGCACGGACGCTGGAGAGCATCGACCACCGGGGAGGGCTGGAGGTGGAGGTCCGGGAGGGCGACCAGTTCGACTGGCCGGCAGCCACCCCGGCCATGTTCGGCGCCCGCTCCGGGGGCCGGGGGCTCCTCCTGGACATCGGGGCCCACGTCCTGGACCTGATGGTCCATTGGTTCGGACCGGATCTGGAGGTCACCTCCTATCGGGACGACAGCTTCGGGGGCTCGGAGGCCAGCGCGGAGGTGGAGCTGGAGGGCGACGGGCTCGAGATCCTGATCCGCCTGAGCTGGTTGGCCAAGCAGCGGAACGACTATCTCTTCCGGAGCTCGGCCGGGGTCCTCCGATGGGGGGTCTACGATCTGGACGCCGTGGAATGGATGCCGTCGGGTGGGGGGACGCAGACCCGGCGCGTGCCGGCTCCCCGTTCCTACAACGACCTCGCGCCGGAGGTGCTGAAGGACTTCCTGGAGGCCCTGAACTCCGGCGGTCGGGCCGCCGTGGGACCTTCGGACGTGCTCCCCTCCATGCGCCTCATGGACGCCTGCTACGACCAGCGGACCCGCTTCGAGCTCCCCTGGCACGACTTCCGGATGGAGGGTGGAAAGAGTGGCTGACCGTCGCGTGCTCGTCACCGGGGCCGGAGGCTTCATCGGTGGTCGGACCGTGGAGGCCCTCCTCCAGCTCGACGGGTATGAGCCGGTGGCGGGGCTCCGCCGCTGGTCCACTGCGGCCCGCATCGGTCGCTACCCCATCGAGCCCGTCCTCTGCGACATCATGGACCCGGCCCGACTGGCGGAGGTGATGTCCACCGTGGACGGGGTGATCCACAGCGCCGTGGGCAATCGGAGGGTCACCGTGGAGGGCACGCGGAACGTCCTCCAGGCGGCGTCGGACGCCGGGGTGGACCGGGTGGTCCACCTGAGCACGGTGGACGTGTACGGGCGGGCTGAGGGCCCGGTGGACGAGGACACGCCCTACCAGCGCACCGACCGGGAGTACGGCGATTCCAAGATCGAAGCGGAGGACGTCTGCCGGGACTTCGCGAAGCAGGGGCTCCCCGTGGTCATGCTTCGACCCACCATCGTCTACGGGCCCTTCAGCGAGCTCTGGACGGTGGAGCCCGCCCAGCGCCTGGCCACCGGAAGCTGGCTCCTTCCCCGGGAGGCGTGCCAGGGGACCTGCAATCTGGTCCATGTGGACGACCTGGTCCGGGCCGCGATGCTGGCGCTGGAGGGTGGGGGGCGCTCCGGCGAGGCGTACAACGTGAACGGACCGGACCGACCCACGTGGCAGGAGTACGTGGAGGCGCTGAACCGGGGCCTCGGGTTGCCTCCACTGGCCCCTCCGGCGTCGACGTCGTCCCGGGCCCGGACCGCGGTCGTGGAGCCTTTCCGGAAGCTGGTGAAGGCGGTCTACTTCCAGTTCGAGGGCGTCATCATGGACGTCTACAAGAGCTCCCGGCAGGCTCGTCGAGCCATGAAGTGGCTCCAGGGCTCCCTGCAGCGGGTGCCGTCTCCGGCGGAGTACGATCTCTACGGTCGGGTCGTGGACTTCTCGACGGAGAAGGCTCGCCGGGACCTGGGGTACGATCCCGCCTTCGATATGGAGCGCGGTGTCGAGGAGAGCATCCAGTGGCTCCTGCACGAGGGTGTGGTCGAGACCCGTGGCTGATCCCGGACCCGGATCCGCCCTCTCCGTCGTCCACCTCTGTGCCCCGGCCCACGTTGGCGGTCTGGAGCGGGTCGTCCAGGGGCTCACCATGGGGCAGGTGGAGCGGGGCCACCGGGTCCGGGCCGTAGCGGTGGTGGAGGCCGGCGCCGAGGTGGAGCCCTTCGTGGCGCCCATGCGGGACGCCGGGGGGGAGGGGGGGGGGGAGGAGGTGGGGGCGCGGGCCTACCTGCGGGGGATGGCCTGGGTCCGGGGACGCCTGAAGCGCTGGCGCCCCGACGTCCTGCACACCCACGGCTACCGGTCCGACCTCCTGCATGGCTGGATGGCGCGCAGGCTCGGCATCGCCACGGTGAGCACCCTCCACGGATCGAGCCGGATGGGAGGGGCTTCCCAGCTCTTCGAATGGATCCAGGAGTGGGCCCTCGGGGGCTTCGACGGTGTCGTGGCGGTGTCCGAGCCGCTGGTGGACGATCTGGAGGCGAAGGGAGTGCCCCGGGAGCGCATCCACATGGTCCCCAACGCCTGGACCCCCCCGTCGGACCCGCTGGATCGTCCCGAAGCACGAGAGGTCCTCCAGGTCGCCGGGGACCAGGTGGTTCTCGGATGGGTGGGCCGTCTCATCCCGGTGAAGGGGTGCGACGTCTTCGTGGAGGCGCTGGCGAGGCTGCCCGGGGACGGGTGGGTGGCCCGGGTGGTGGGGGACGGACCCGAGCGCCAGGCGCTGGAGGCGCGGAGCCACGAGCTGGGTCTCGAGGATCGGTTGCGCTTCCTCGGTGCCATCCCGGACGCGGCACGGCTCTTCGCGGGGGTGGACCTCTTCGCCCTCAGCTCCCGGTCGGAGGGCACGCCCATGGTGCTGCTGGAGGCCATGGGGGTGGGGGTCCCGGTGGTGGCCACTCGGGTGGGGGGCGTCCCGGGAGTCCTACGAGCTCCCTCCGAGGGGTGGCTGGTGCCGCCCGAGGACCCGGATGCCTTAGCGGAGGCGCTGGGCGAGGCGGTGACCGGGGGCTTCCTCCGGACCGAGCGAGGGGAAGCCGGACGCGGGCGGATCGCCGAGGAGTATTCGTTCTCCGTCTGGATCCAGCGTCATGAGGCGTTGTACCGGGCCGCCATGGAGGTCCGAGCAGCCCGCGGGTGAGTTCCGGAGCTGCCACGCACCCCCGAGAGTGTCAGGCGGGCGCCCCCGGGCATCACTGCGTCTCGGTGGCCGACCGCGTCCGAGAACTCACGAGCCCTGGATCATCCGCATCCCGGACGGTGCGGGACCTGTGTGTGAGCTTGCGGGCCACACGGATGGTTCCCGTCCCCAGGAGGGCCAACGCCGTGGCGGCCACCAGGTACTTGCCCCCGGAGACGGCTCCGCCCACGAACATCGCCGGCAGGCTGTCTGGAGGCCGGAAGCCGCGGACCTGAAGGAGGTCCAGCGCGAAGAGCGCTACGATCCCCACCAGGGCCACCGCCGCCACTACCTGGAGGACCCCCAGGAACCAGAGCACCCGTCGCTGGCGCGCCTGCCAGGCCACCGCCAGCGCGAGGAGGAGCCCCAGCATCGGCGTGTGCAGGAAGGAGGCGAGGAGGCCGGAAAAACCGTACCGCCACTGCACGTTCCCCGGCTGGGGCGGCCAGACGTTGAGGATCAGGTCCGTGAGGGGCCAGAAGATCAACGAGAAGGCGAAGACGTAGAGTCCGGCGCGGGCCGCGCCACCGAGGTCGAGCTTGGGACGTGTCATAGATGGGATGTGGGGGGGTGAAGCCGCGAATGCAAGCGGGGCCGGCGTCCAATGAGGACGCCGGCCCCGAGGGGTCCTGCAGGTCGCCTGCGGTGCGAACCGTCTTCCCTAGATGTCCTCGAGCAGGTTCTGGCGACGACGGTAGAAGACGCCCAGGAGCAGGAGGCCCGTGGCGAGCATGAGCCAGGTCTCGGGCTCGGGCGTGGCCGTCACGCGGGTCAGGTACTCCTGCTTCCCACCCACGTGGCCGTCGGCCTCGACATCGGAGAGGATCCGCCACTCCGCCCAGTTCATCCCTACGAACCCCTCTGATTCGGCCTCGTCCACCATGGCCAGCCAGGGCTGGGCCACCCTGTTGGCACGCCCGGGGTTGTTCACCCCCGGCAGGCCCGGGAAGCCCGGGGTCATGGTGCTCCAGATGGCCGCGTGGATGCCCGAGATGGCCGAACGGTCTCCGGCGTTGGCCGAGAAGAGGCTCGCCAGATAGGCTGCCCGCCGATAGCGGACGAGGGAGGCCACCGGCTCTTCTCCGCCGAGGCGCGTGTTGGAGAGGTCCAGGCCGCTCTGGAGGCCCGTGGTGTTCACGTGCCAGGTGTCTCCGGTGGACACGCCGTGGGCGTAATCCACGCAGTAGAGCGTGAGGGCCGGCTGCGTGGGATCGGAGACGAGCATGCCCTCGTAGGGACCCACGTAGACGTTGTCCCAGGTGGAGACCACCCGATCGCCCACGCCGGTGAGTTGGACCTGCTCGGTCGGACCCAGCCTCTGAGCCGAGAGCGGGGCCGTGGAGAAGGCCGCGGCGACGACGGCGGCGGCAATCAGACGGAAACGATTCATGGTACCTGGGGGGTTGTTGGACAGCGGAGGACGAGTGGGTCGCTCCGCGTTCTACACCTCTAGTCGCAACTCCTGTGCCACGGCGGCCCCGCCGGGAAACGCCACGGATACCGGGGCAAAACGGGGGTTCGGATTTCCTGTGGCCCCCTCGCGTGCCGCACCCCCACCACAGGCGCTCCACAGAGTGTTGCGGGCCCGCAACGGTCGGAGTGCGGGGAAGCTGCAGGAACCATTCCCTCGTACCCAGGCCGCTTCTTCGTGGGGTCGACGGGCAGCGACGGACCTGCCAACGTGGGGCGGTCGAGTCCGCTTCCCGCCGGAGGTCCCCCTGACCCAATCTACCGAGTCACGGCCTCGCGCCTACCCCTACGTCGTCCCCTTCGCCGTCTTCATCGGGCTCATGATCGTGGAGCCCTGGCTGGCCGCGATGGTGGATGGCTTCATGGACCCGCGTTGGCTCTACGGCGTTCGGTCGCTTGCGGCCCTGGCGGCCGTGGCCGTCTTCGCCCGGGGGTACGACTGGGGGGATCGAGCGGAGCTCGGCTGGTACGTGGTCGCCGTGACGGGTGGGGTCGGGGTCTTCGGCCTCTGGATCCTGCTGGACCTGCCCTACCTGACGGTGGGAGAAGCCGATCCCTGGGATCCCATGGTGGCCGGAAGCATCTCCGTGCCGCTGGTGGCCATGAGGCTCCTGGGCTCCGCGCTCGTCGTCCCGGTGGTGGAAGAGCTGTTCTGGCGCAGCTTCCTCATGCGCTGGCTTCACCACCCTAGGTTCGTCGACGTACCGCCGGGCAAGGTCTCCCACCGGGCCCTGGTGATCTCCTCCCTGGTCTTCGCCACCGAACACCGTCTCTGGTTCGCCGGACTCCTGGCGGGACTGGTCTATGGAGAGATCTACCGCAGGTCGGGGGACCTGCGGGTGGTGATCCTGGCCCACGCGGTGACCAATGCGGCGCTCGGTGTATGGGTTCTGGGAACGGGCGCCTGGGGCTTCTGGTAGACTCGCCTGCCATGTCATCCCCACGCACGTCTTCGGCGGTGCGACCCACCTGGTCGCGCTCCTTCGCTCGGTCTCGCATCGGGTGCGCAGCGCACACCCTGGTGCTCGTGGCCCTTTTAGGCGCATGCGGCAGGGCGCCGCCGGACCTGTCGCTCCGGGGGGCCGAGGAGGTGGAGGCGGAGCTGGCTGCCTGCCCGGTGGACTCCGCTGCGGGACCGCTGCGCATCGACACCGTGGCCGCGGGCCTGGAGGTCCCCTGGGACGTGGCCTTCCTCCCGGACGGAGGGGCTCTGGTCACCGAGCGGTCGGGACGCATCCGTCTGGTGGACCCCGAGGGTGGTCTTCGCCCGGAGCCATGGGCCACCCTGGATGTCTACGAGGGGGACGAGGTAGGACTCATGGGGATCGACGTGACGTCCACGTCCTCCAGCGAAGCCGCCGCGTACGTCTCCCTCACCCGTCGGGAGAACCCGTCGGGGTTGCTGGCCTCGCTGGCTGCCCGTGTCCGGCGGCGGGTGGTCCGGGCCGTGGACCCCGAGCGGGGGCACCCCGTGACCCTGGAGGTGGCTCGGCTGCCCATCCGAGGGGGGGAAGCCGGTCCCCTGGAGACGGTGGTGGAGGGGATCCCGGCCTTCCCGCTCCACGGGGGTGGGGCTCTCCGGTTCGGGCCCGACGGGTTTCTCTACCTGAGCAATGGCGACGGCTTCGCCCCGGAGGTCGCCCAGAGTCCCAGGTCGCTCCGCGGGAAGATCCTGCGCTATGAGGCCGACGGCTCCGTCCCGGATGGGAATCCCCAGGCCGATTCGCCGGTGTGGGCGCTGGGCGTCCGACACTCCCAGGGGCTCGCCTGGAGCCCGGACGGACGCCGCATGTACGCCATCGACCACGGGCCGTCGGGGCTCGACTCGGAGGGTGGCCGGACGGACCGGGACGAGCTGAACGTCGTCGCGGCCGGCGCGAACCTGGGCTGGCCGGTGGTCACCGGCCTCACCCGGGGCGGGCCCTTCACCTCGGCCATCGTGGGTTGGACCCCCGCCCTGGCTCCGGCGGGACTCGCGGCCTGGGACGCCGCCGACCCGTCCCATCCGTGGGCCGGGAGCCTTTTCGTGACGGGGCTGCGAGGCACCAGCCTCCGTAGGGTAGAGGTGCAGTCGGATGAGGACGGAGGGTCGGCGACCTGTGGGGAAACCGTGCTGGGGGGGGACCACGGCCGGCTCCGGTTGGTCCGCCAGGCCCCGGACGGAACCCTCTGGGTAGGGACCAGCAACCGCGACGGTCGCGGGCTTCCGCGGGAGGGGGGGGATCACATCCTGAGGGTGCATCCGCCACAGCCTTGATCCCGCCCCAGGCATGCGGCAACGTGAACATCTCACCGGCCCTCCCGGAGCCGGAGCGACGGCGCCCGTGCCAGGGGGTGGTTCCCCGGTACGGATCTTGTAACTCCATCGCTTCTTTCCCAATCAGCCGCACGCGGCGTCCACCCCCGGAAGTCCAGGGTTCATGAGCGAGAGCCACCAGGGATCCCCCTCCGACCGTACCGTCCCCGAGAACGCCATCGCCGTGGTGGGCATGGCGGCCCATCTGCCCGGTGCCTGGGACGTGGAGACCTTCTGGCACAAGCTCCGGAACGGGGAGGAATGCCTTACCCGGTTCACCGATGAGGAGCTGGAAGCCGAGGGCGTCTCTCCCGACGAACTCCGGGATCCCCACTATGTGAAAGCGAACGGGATCCTGGATCGGATGGAGTGGTTCGATGCCGGCTTCTTCGGCATGAGCCCGCGCGATGCGGCGGTGATGGACCCCCAGACCCGCCACTTCCTCGAGTGCGCCTGGCACGCGATGGAGGATGCGGGGCACGTGCCCGAGACCTTCGACGGGCCGGTGGGTGTCTTCGCCGGGGCGGGAGCGGCCCGGTACTTCTGGCAGAACGTGGTCCAGGATCCGGAGTTGATGGAGTCGGTGGGGTACTTCCTCCTCCGGCACACCGGCAACGACAAGGACTTCGTGGCCACCCGGGCGTCGTACGAATTCGACCTCACCGGACCCAGCGTCTCGGTGCAGACGGCCTGCTCCACCTCCCTCGTGGCCATCCACCTGGCGGTCCAGAGCCTGTTGTCGTGGGAATGCGACATGGCGTTGGCGGGGGGCGTCACCATCGAGCAGCCCCACCGCGTAGGCTATCTCTACGAGGAGGGGGAGATCCTCTCGCCGGACGGCCACTGCCGCTCCTTCGACAAGGACGCTCAGGGGACCGTATTCGGGAGTGGCGCCGGGGTCGTGGTCCTCCGGCGGCTGGAGGACGCCCTCGACGACGGGGATCTCGTCCACGCCGTCATCCGTGGCACGGCGGTGAACAACGACGGCGCCGGGAAGGTGAGCTACCTGGCCCCCAGCGTGGACGGTCAGGCCAAAGCCATCGCCGAGGCGCTGAGCCTCTCCGGAGTGGATGCCGAGACGGTGGGCATGGTGGAGGCCCACGGGACGGCGACGCCGGTGGGGGACCCCATCGAGGTCACCGCGCTGACCCAGGCCTTCCGGACGCAGACGGACCGGAAGGGCTTCTGCGCCCTCGGCTCGGTGAAGTCCAACATCGGCCACCTGGACACCGCCGCGGGGGTGG
>CAKZOQ010000548.1 GCA_937136445.1 uncultured Gemmatimonadota bacterium | reverse complement strand
ACCGGGGCTTCACCTTCGTGGAGCTCCTCACCGTGGTCATGCTCATGGGCACCCTGGGCCGGATCGCGGCGCCGGACTTCCATGAGCTCTTCGTCCAGGCCCGGGCCCAGGAGGTGGTGGCGCACGTGCAGGTGCTCCAGCTCGCCGTCGTCACCTACCAGGACGATCACGGGACCTGGCCCGAGGACGCCTACACCGGAGTCGTACCCGACGGCCTCGAGCGCTACCTCCCCGAAGGATTCGACATGACGGGGGCGGGCTACCGGTTGGACTGGGACAACTGGGTCCTTCCCGACGGACTCCCGGACCATCCGGACATCGGCGGACTCCTGGCCTTCTCGGTGGTCACCGAGGACCGGGAGCTGGGCCTCGCCACGCGGGATCTGCTGTCCGGCGCCATGCCCGCCTACGTCCTGGACGACCGCTACACCTTCGTCTTCGCCCACAACTAGGGCTCCGCCCCGGTCCACCGCCACGCCGGCCCATCGGTCCTCCAACCTTCGCGGGGGGGCCGGCATCCCATGGGGTGCGTTCCACCTCTCCCACCCCGAGGGATCCCATGCGGACGATGATGACGACGACGACGGCGGCCCTGGCCTTCCTCCTTCTTCTGCCTGGCGGCCCGGAGACGGCCGAGGCGCTGCCCGGTGCCTGGAGCTCCCCGACGCAGGAGGCCCGGGACGGCACCTGGGTGGCGCGGGCTCGGGACGAGGGCGTGCGGGTCCGGCTCTCCGTCTGGTCCGATGACGAGGAGCGGGACTGGGAGCACCACACCGACCTGCCCGAGGAGGACGCGTCCCGTCTCCAGCAGGCTGCGGCCTCCAGGGACGGCATGGTGGAGATCACCCTGGAGCGAGCAGCCGGTACCCTCCGCCTGGAAGGACGTTGGGACGAGAACCGGGGGCGTGGACGAGGGACCTTCACCTTCGCGCCGGATCCGACCTTCGCGCCCTCCCTCGAGGAGCTCGGCTTCCGGAGCCCCGACGCCGACGACCTGCTGGCGGCGGCCATCCTGGACGTGGACCACGAGGACGCTCATCGACTCCGTGGTCAGGGCTTCGATCCGGACTTCGACGACCTGCTGGCGGCGGCCATCTTCGGCATCGACGAGGGCTTCCTCGACTCCCTCCGTTCCGCCGGCCTGGTGGTGATGGAGCTGGACGACGCCTTCGCGTTCCGCATCCACGGCGTCACCCCGGCCTTCGTCCGGGAGGTGGAGGGCTGGGGCGTCGGCCCCGTGGACGGCGACGACCTTCTGGCCATGCGCATCCATGGGGTGGATGGCGCGGTCGTGGCCGACGCCCGTCGGATCTGGGACCGCCCTCTGGACGCAGACGACCTGGTGGCCATGCGCATCCACCACCTCGACGGTGCCTTCCTGGAGGCCATGGAGGAGCTGGAGATCCACCTGGAGGACGTGGGCCAGGCGCTGGCCTTCCGCATCCACGGCATCGACGCCGACTGGATCCGGGAGATGCGCGAGATGGGCATGGAGACCCAGGACCCCGACGACCTCCTACAGGCCCGCATCCACGGCCTGGACCGACTGCTGCGGAAGCGGCGCTAGCGGCCGTTACACCCGCCGCAGGAGACCTGGAAGCACACCCGATGCAGCTCGGAGCCGCCCCCTTCCTCCCCATGCCGGGGCTCGGTGGCGGCCTCCTGGAAGGGATCCCCCACCCCGGGACGACCAGCACCCCAGCGTGAGCCAGAGGGGCACCAGAGCGACGAGGGCCGGAGCCCACCTGTGTGGACCCCGGCCCGGATGCTTCGCCATACGACTCATGGCCGCCGGATCAGCGGTCCCCGTCCTGCTGGGTGATGGTCCGTACCAGGCGCTCCAGGTTGGCCTTGTGCTCCTCCAGCTCGGCCTTCAGGACCTCCAGGCGCGTGTACATGTCCTCACCGGGCTTCTGATCCGCGGCGGTGGAGTTGCCGTAGAGGTAGTCCAGCTGGGAGGCCAGCATGGGCTGCGGATAGCTGGAGATCTCGTCGTTGGGATCGGTCACCAGGGCGGCTTCGATCTCGGCGAGCTCCGCGGAGACGTCCGACCCATCCGCCGCGCGGGCCATGGCCTCCTCCAGCCGGTCGATGGTGCTCCCGGCGTCGTCCATGGCGGCGATGATCTCCAACGCCAGGTCGAACTGGTCCTGGAGGTCGGCGACGGTGACCCCGTCGTCGATGACCCGGGGATCCATGAGGACCTCGAAGTCCCGGGTCTGACTCTGTCCGTCCACCGTGAGGCGCACCTGGTAGTCCCCGGGCACGACCATGGGACCATCGTCGGGGTCGCTCTCCGGTCCGGGCACCGTCAGGTCCCAGACGAACCGGTGGACGCCCTCGCTCCCATCCAGGACGTCCTCTCCGATCTGTACGGTGTAGGGCGCGCGCATTTCCTGGCGCTCCTCGGTGGTCACGCCCTCGCCCTCGTCGCCGAAGCTCCGGAGCACATTCCCCTGGGTGTCCAGGAACTCGAGCATCACGTTGTCGGCGGCCTCGCTCAGGTGGTAGTCCACGTAGACGCCGGTGGGCGACCACTCGGGCTCGTCGGGCGCGGGCGCGGAGAAGCTGTAGCCGCCCCCGCCCCGGAGCCGATAGGCGTCCGAAGGCTGGAAGAGGTGCGCCTGCCCCATGGTGACGGCGTCGCCCCACTGCCGCACCGGGCTCAGGTCGTCCATGATCCAGAAGCCCCGACCCATGGTGGAGACCACCAGGTCGCCGGCCTTCAGCTTCATGTCGGTGATGGGCGTGGTGGGCAGGTTGAACTGGAAGGGCTGCCAGCTCTCGCCGTCGTCGAAGGACACGAAGATGCCGAACTCGGTCCCGGCGTAGAGGAGCCCCTCGCGCTCGGTGTCCTCCCGGATCACTCGCGCCGGGTAGTCCCCGGGGATGCCGTTCTCGCCGTCGGTGAGGAGCGTCCAGCTCTCGCCGTAGTCCTCGGTCTTGTAGATGAAGGGGGTGAAGTCGCCCAGGAGCGTCCGGTAGCCGGCGAAGTAGGCCTTGGCCGGATCGTGGGGCGAGGGGTCGATGATGTTGATGCGACCTTCCGTCGGCATGTCCGGAGGCGTGACGTCCGTCCACGTCTCCCCGCCGTTCCGGGTGACGTGCACGGGACCGTCGTTGGCCCCCGTCCAGATGACGTCGGGGTTCAGCGGCGACTCCTCGATGCTGTAAAGCACCGAGTAGTGCTCCTCACCCGTGATGTCCCGGGTGATGGGCCCGCCGGAGATCTGCTGACGCTCCGGGCGGAAGGCGGTGAGGTCCGGGCTGATGGTCTCCCAGGTCACGCCCTCGTCGGTGGTCTTGTGCACGTACTGCGAACCGTGGTAGACCACGCCCGGGTCGTGCTCGGAGACCTCGATGGGGACGGTGCGTTGGAAGCGATAGGGCAGCTCCGCGGGGTTCACCCCGTAGAGGTTCACGAAGCCGACGTAGTACTGCTTCTCCTGGCCCGTCCCCTGGCTGTAGCGGCCGAAGCGGCCCTTGCAGTTGGCGTAGACGATCTCGGGATCGTCGGGCTTGGGCACCACCGGACCGGTCTCGCACCCGCCGATGGACTTCCAGTAGGCGGTGTGGCCGCCGGGGGCGCTCTCCTCGGGGGGATCCGAGGGCAGCATGATGGTGCTGTTGTCCTGCTGACCGGCGTAGAGCCAGTAGGGGAAGTTGTCGTCCACATCCACCTGGTAGAGCTCGGCGGTGGGCTGGTTGTGCTGGGTGGACCAGGTGGCGCCGTCGTCCAGCGTCACGTTGGACCCACCGTCGTTGGACTGGACCCAGATGGAGGGGTCGTCCGGGTTGATCCACATGTCGTGGTTGTCGCCGTGGGGCGTGGGCCGACGCTCGAAGGTGACCCCACCGTCCAGCGAGACGTAGAAGCCCTCGTTGTTCACGAAGACCCGATCCGGGTTCACCGGGTCGATGTCGATGTTGGTGTAGTAGAAGGGCCGGTTCATGAGGCCCTGCTGGTTGGAGACCAGACGCCACGTCTCCCCCCGGTCGTCGGAGCGGTAGACGCCCTCGTCGGGGTCGGTGGTCTCCACCACCGCCATGACCAGGTCCGGATTCGCCGGGGTCACGGCCAGGTCGATCTTCCCGATGAGCCCCGTCGGGAGCCCCTCGGAGATGTAGCGCCAGCTCTCACCCCCGTCGGTGGACTTCCAGATGCCGTCCTCCTCGCCGGAGGCCTCCATCCCGGAGATGATGGTCCACGGCTTCCGCTCGCCTCGCCACATGGAGGCGTAGATCTCGTCGGGGTCCTCGGGATTCAGCTCGAGGTCGATCCCGCCCACCGAATCGGAGGTGAAGAGGATCTGGTCCCAGCTCTCCCCACCGTCGCGGGTGCGGTAGATGCCCCGCTCGTCGTTCGTGCCCCAGGCGTTCCCCAGCGCCGCCACATAGGCCACGTCGGGGTTCTCCGGGTGAATCTCCACGGCTCCGACCTGGCCGGTGCGCTCCAGGCCCAGCAGCCGCCAGGTCTCTCCGGCGTCGTCGGAGCGGAAGACGCCCCGGCCACCGATGACATTGCTCCGGATGCCGTCGGAGCCGGTGCCGGCGTAGAGGATGTCCTGGTTGGACTCCGCCACCCGGATGGCGCCGATGGAACCGGTGGTGAGCTGGCCGTCGCTGATGGGATACCAGGTCTGTCCGTAGTTGTCCGTCTTCCAGATCCCGCCGCCCACGGCACCCATGTAGAAGGTGTGCGGGTGAGCACGGTGACCTGCCACGGCGGTGACCCGGCCGCCGCGAGACGGACCGACGCTCCGGAAACTCATGTCCTGGAAGACGTCGGAGGGGACCGCGGACATGGAGCCGCTGTCCTGGGCGGAGAGAGACTGGGTCGGAGCCGCGAGCAGGAGCGCGACGGCTGCGACGACAGAGGCGAAGGCGGACGACTTGAGCATACGGGGTCCTTCCGGATCGAGGGTGACGCGGGAACGTGAGAATGCCGGTAGGCGGGGGTTCCGGTCAACCGGAGTGACACGCGAGGGGACGGGTGGGTTGAGGTGACGGAGGGGTCCGAGCGTCAGGTGGACCACCCCGCCACCACCCCGGCCAGCTCCTCCACCACCTCCGCCTCCGTCCGCCCGGAGCGCTTCAGAACCCCGAACCCGTGGTCCGCGCCCTCTACGACGTGCAGGGTGGGCTCCGGCTGGAGGTCGGCCACCACCCTGCGGAGGAGGTCCAGCTCCGCCAGGCGGTCCCGGGTCCCCTGGAGGAAGAGCATGGGCAGCCCGACCTCTGCCAGGTGGTCGGCGCGCTCGGTGGCCGGCTTGCCCCTGGGGTGGAGGGGGAAACCCACGAAGACGAGGCCCTGAACCCCCGGGAGGGGGGCCTCCGCCGCGGCGGCGGAGGTCATGCGGCCGCCCAACGACTTCCCTCCGGCCAGCAGGGGCAGACCCGGCTCCAACTCGGCAGCCCGGGTCACGGCGGCTCGGACCGTGGCCTGGAGGACCGGCGGGCGGTCCGGCGGCCACCCCCGGCCTTCCCGGTAGGGGAAGTTGTAGCGGAAGGTGGCCACCCCGTGGTCGCACAGGGCACGGCACAGCCCTTCCAGGAAGTCGTGATGCAGGCTGGTTCCCGCCCCGTGGGCCAGAATCAGGAGCGCCGCCGCGTCCGCGGGGTGAAGAAACCGCCATGCCACCGTCCCGTGCCCTGGGACGTCGAGTCGGCCTTCGGTGGGGGGGGCCATGGAGGCTATCTTCAGATTGAGGTCGTGTAGCTGATTCTCCCGCCCTCCCCACCCTCCGATCTCATGAGCGACGCATCCGATCCCGCCTTCGGACAGAGACGAACGGTCCTCGTCCTCGACGACGAGGCCTCGCTTCGAAGCGTCATGCGACGGATCCTGGAGAAGAACGGGTTCGAGGTCGTGGAAGCGAGGACGGCACCCGAGGCCTTCGACATCATGGATCGGTCCGGTGATGCGGTGGTGCTCATCATCTGCGACCTGGTCCTGCCGGGCCTGGGCGGTCGGGAGGCGGGCAACATCTTCCAGGCTCGCGCCCCCGAGGTCCCCGTCCTCTTCACCTCGGGCTACTCCTCCTTCTCCTCCGGTCGCCGTGAGGTGCAGGAATCCGGGCACCCGTTCCTGGCCAAACCCTTCGACGTCGACGAGTTCACCGACGCCGTACAGGAGGCGTTGGGCGAGGCCTAGGGTGGCTCAGCGGCCCAGCCCGATCTTGATTCCGATGTTCAGGATGGGCCAGTAGTCCAGGTAGGACCCGGCGTCCTCCCGGAACTCCTCTTCCTCCTCCTCCAGGCGCGCCCGGAACTCCGCCTCCTCGACCTGGGTGTCGAAGTTGGTGTTGGGGGCATCCAGGCTCACCTCCTGCTCCCCCATGAATGCGACGCCGAGGTCGGCGAAGAGTCCGATGCCGGAGACGACGTGGCGGCCGAAGCCCAGCAGGGCGTACGGCGCCGAGCTCCCGGATTCGAAGGTCCCGACGATGTTGCCGATCTCCACCGGCTCCGTGGGGCGCCCGTCGATGGACGGATCGTCGTTCTTGAAGAGCATCCCGCCACCGATGCGGAAGCCCCCACCCAGGTAGAGGTCCGCTCCGATGTTGAACCAGGTGTCGGGAAGGCTCAGGGTGAAGTCGATCTCTTCGATCTCCACCGAGGGCTCGAAGGGGAGGAGACCGACGCCCCCTCGCACCGCCAGACGCTCTCCCAGACCCACGGCGGCCTCCACCCCGAGGCCCAGCGTCCCCCCCCGTCCGGCGAAGGCCAATCCCTGGGCGGACAGCGTGTGGGGGAGGGCGAGCCCGACGAGGGTGACGAGCGCGAGGAAGGTGGTACGCATGGCGGGTCTCCGCGGTACGGATCAGACTCATGTGGACGGGGGGCCGGCGCAACGCCCGCCCTGCGCATTATATCGGGAGCGTCGAAGGCCACACAGGGATCCGCAGCCCTCGTGGCCCTCAGACCGCCCCGCACCTAGCTTCCCACCCTTCACCGCCCCTCGCCCCCACCGCCCTCGCACACCGTGATCGAATTCGACCTCAGCCGGACGCTGACCCATCCTCCGGACCGGGTGCTTCACGCCCTTGCCGACGCGCCGCGTCACCCCGAATGGATGCCTGGCGTCCGGGGAATTCGGACCGCCGACGACGGAGCGTCGTGGACCGAGGAGCGGGTGCGCTTCGGGCGGGTGATGACCGAGGACTACCGTGTGGAGGAGCAGACCGGGGATCGCCTGGTCCTGGCCGTGGAAGGCGACGAGGACGCGGCTCGTCGAGGCTCGTGGCGGTTCGACTACCGGGCGGAGGAGACCCCGGAGGGCACGCGTCTCTCCCTCCGAGGATCCGGCGAGGGACTCGGGACCGTAGGACGGGTGGCCGGACGCTTCCTGGTGGAGCCCTTCCGGCGCGCCGTGGCAGAGGACCTGGAGGCCCTGGAGGAGTGGCTGGGCCGGTAGGCGGCGACCGGTCGTACCCAGGGGTCCTCGACTAGGCCGATTCCTGAAAGAGATGCACGTCCCGCTGCGGGTAGGGCAGGTTCAGCCCCGCCGCTTCGAGCTGCTCCTTCAGGGCGCGTGTGAGGGCCCACCGCGTGGCCCAGTAGTCCGCCGCCTGCACCCACGGCCGGACCACCAGGTTCACCGAGGAGTCGCCGAGTTCGTGGATGGCCACCACCGGCGCGGGCTCGGCCAGGACGCGGGACTCCGCAGCCAGAACGTCCTGGCAGACCTGGATGGCCGTCCCCAGGTCGTCGTCGTAGCTCACGCCCACCA
>CAKZOQ010000547.1 GCA_937136445.1 uncultured Gemmatimonadota bacterium | reverse complement strand
CCCATGATGCGTCTCTGCGACATCCAGGCGGCGGCGGAAATCGCCCACGCCGGCGGGGCCCTCCTCTGCGTGGACAACACCTTCGCCTCCCCCTACAACCAGCGACCACTGGAGCTGGGTGCCGACGTGGTGGTGCACTCGGCCACCAAGTATGTGAACGGGCACTCCGACGTCATCGGGGGAGTCCTGGCGGTCCGGGACGAAGCCCTCTGGGAGGAGCTCATGTTCATCCGGAAGTCCACCGGCGCCGTCCCCGGACCCATGGACTGCTTCCTCACGCTCCGGGGCCTCAAGACCCTCCACGTACGCATGGACCGCCACAACGCCAACGGGATGGCGGTGGCACGCTACCTGGAGGAGCATCCGGCGGTGGACCGGGTCTTCTACCCGGGGCTCCCCAGCCACGAGCAGCACGAGCTGGCGACGCGCCAGATGAGCGGCTTCACCGGCATGGTATCGGTGGACGTGGGCACCCTCGAGCGCGCCCGGGCCCTCACCGAGCACCTGCGCATCTTCTCCCTGGCGGAGAGTCTGGGCGGGGTGGAGTCCCTCATCAGCGTGCCGGCCCTCATGACCCACGCCTCGGTACCCGAGGACCGTCGCGCGGCCATGGGCGTCACCCCCGGGCTGGTGCGCCTCAGCGTGGGGATCGAGGACGAGGCCGATCTCATCGAGGACCTTGGGCGCGTCCTGGATTAGAGGCTGCCGTCGGGTTCTGAAACCGGCCCGAAAAACCTACCGTAGGGTAGGCCAGCAGACGAACCCACGACCGCCACGACCGGCGGCCCCACCTCAGGACTCGCCATGGATCAGCATCCCGACGACGCCCAGGAGCAGCCGGACACCCCCGGGGACCAGCCCGACGGATCGGCCGATTCCGGGAGCCAGGGCGCCCGGGCCCGTCGCATCCTCACCGACATCGCGCCGCGCGCCTGGGAGCATCCCGCCGACAAGGCCGCCCTCCAGGCCCTCCGGCGGGTGCCGGTCTTCGACGAGGTCTTGAAGAAGCTCTTCGGCTTCTTCGGGGAGCGTCCGGTGCGACTGGCCTTCCAGGCCAACGCGGTCCGGGTGAGTGCCAACCAGTTCCCCCGGATCCACAGGCTCTACGAGGACGTTCTGGAGACGCTGGACGCCGAAGAGGCCTACCCCCTCTACATGTCCCAGACGCCCATCGTGAACGCCGGCGCCTACGGGATGGACGAGCCGTTCATCATCCTGAACTCCGGGACGGTGGCCCTCCTGGACGACGACCAGCTCTCCTACATCATGGGGCACGAGCTCGGTCACATCATGAGCGATCACGTCCTCTACCGGACGATGACCTTCCTCCTCCTCCAGCTCGCCTCCATGGGCTTCCCCATCGTGGGGCTGGCGGCGCGGGCGGTGCTCGTGGGGCTCCTGGAATGGTCCCGGAAGGCCGAACTCTCCTGCGACCGGGCAGGACTCCTGGCGGTTCAGGACCCCGAGGTGGTCATGCGAACCATGCTCAAGATGGCCGGTGGCGGGACCGACGAAGAGACCTCGCTGCAGGAGTTCATCACCCAGGCGGAGGAGTACCGCGCCGGGGGCGATGTGGCGGACCAGGTCTTCAAGATCCTCAACCTCATCGGCGCCACCCACCCCTTCTGGGTCCTCCGGGTGAGCGAGCTCCGCGGCTGGATCGAGAGCGGGGACTACGACCGGGTCCTCCGGGGCGAGTACGCCCGCCGTGGCGAGCCCGATCCGGCCTACCAGGACGACCTCCGGGAAGCAGCCGATGCCTACGCAGAGGGGGCTCGGGACTTCCTGGACACCGTCACCGGCGCCGCCCGCCGCATGGGCGAGCAGTTCATGGGCGGCTTCGGCAAGCGGTAGGACCTCGAGCGGCCGCCCGGGAGGGGGGCGAACACCGCACCACGCGGCGCTCCTCGGGGGCGGAGAGGGAACGGACCTCTTCGCCTCCGATTCTGTTATCCTACCACCATGCGCATCCTCATCGTCGGAAACGGAGGGCGGGAGCACGCCCTCCTCTGGAAGATCCGCCGGGACGAGCCCGCTGCGGAGCTCTTCGCCACCCGTCCCAACGCGGGCATGGCGGCCCTCTGCACCGGGGTGGATCTCTCCCCCACCGACGTCGACGGCCTCCTGGAGTGGGCCGGAGAGCACGGCATGGACCTCACCATCGTCGGGCCCGAGGCCCCTCTGGCCGCCGGGATCGTGGACCGTTTCCAGGAGGCCGGCCTCGCCATCTTCGGGCCTACCGCCGCGGCCGCCCGGATCGAGGCCTCCAAGGCCTGGGCCAAGGGGCTCATGAGCCGCTGGGGCATCCCCACCGCCGCGTACGAGACCTTCACCGAGGCGGAGGCCGCCGAAGGCTACATCCGTCACGCCGGCGCCCCCGTGGTCGTGAAGGCCTCCGGGCTCGCCGCCGGGAAGGGCGCCATCGTCTGCGCCACCGTGGAGGAAGCGGTGGAGGCGGCGCGGGGCATGCTGGCGGGCGACGACTTCGGTGGAGCGGGTGACACGGTGGTGGTGGAGGAGTTCATGGAGGGTGAGGAGCTCTCCATCTTCGCCGTGTGCGACGGCACCGTAGCCGTCTACCTCCTTCCGTCGCAGGACCACAAGGCGGTCGGTGAGGGCGACACGGGTCCCAACACCGGCGGCATGGGCGCCTACGCGCCGGTCTCCCTGGTCACCCCCGCGCTCCTCGACGAGGCCCGGCGCCGGATCTTCGAGCCTACGCTGGCAGCGCTGGCGGACGAAGGCGCCCCCTTCACGGGGCTCCTCTACGGGGGGCTCATGAAGACCGACGAAGGGCTGAAGGTGGTGGAGTTCAACTGCCGCTTCGGTGACCCCGAAACGCAGGTGATCCTCCCCCTCCTGAAGTCCTCCCTGGTGGAGCTCCTCCGCACCGTCGCCGACGGGCGGTCGGTGGAGGAGCTGACCCCGGTCTTCCGGGAGGGCGCTGCCGTCACGACGGTGATCGCCTCCGGGGGATACCCGGGCTCCTACGAGAAGGGGAAGGCCATCACCATCCCCGACGGGCTCGAGGACGACGACCTCACCGTCTTCCACGCCGGGACCCGCCGGACGTCCGAGGGAGGGCTGGAGACCGCCGGGGGACGGGTGCTGGCCGTCACCGCCGTCGGCGCCTCCGTCTCCGAGGCGGCCGAGCGCAGCCGGGCCGGAGCCGCCGCCATCGACGTTGACGGTGCCTTCTTCCGCCGCGACATCGGCTGGAGGGAGCGCGCCCGCACCCAGGAGAGTACATGATCGTTTCCACCACAAGCCGGCTGGAAGGCAAGCCAGCCAAGGAATACCTCGGCATCGTCATGGGCGAGGCCATCATCGGCGCCAACATCGTGAAGGACC
>CAKZOQ010000546.1 GCA_937136445.1 uncultured Gemmatimonadota bacterium | reverse complement strand
GCGCGCTCGCCGATGTCGTTCTCGTCCAGGGCGGCCATGATGTCGTCCACCGCCGCCATGTACTCCTCCACGCTGATGTTCATCCCCCGATGAGCTGCCGGCATGCTGCGGCCCTCGTAGGAAGCCGGACCACCGCTGCCCTGCGCCAGGAAGTCGCAGAGGTGGGCCTTCACCTCGCCCAGGCGCTCCGGATCCTCGGCATACGGCTCGAAGCGGGGGGAGATCACCGGATTCCGCAGGTGAGCGGCGACGATGTCGTCGACCAGGGTCTCGATGCCGTCCCGTCCGCCCAGTCGCTGGTAGAGCGTCGAGTCGTTCATGGTTCGTTCCTCCGGTCAGGAGAGATCAGTGCCCTGCAGCCCGACGGGCCGCAGGCGTTCGAAGCGTGCGAACCGCCGGTGGCGGCTGCGAACAGACCGGTCGGTCTACATCCTAGCCGGACCCGGGTGTGGGCAGGTTGCGGCAGGGCCGTCACGTCTACACCGCGGCCTGGATCCGTCCGAAGTAGAAGTCCAGCATGGCCTCCAGCGGTTCGCCGCTCCGGCGGAGACGACTGCGGAGAGCCGCACCCTCCCAGCAGTCCACCAGCAGATCGGCCATCTCCCCTGCATCGGAATCGGGAGGTAGGTCCCCGGCCTGCCGCGCCTCTTCCAGGCAGCTGGCCAGGCACGCACCGATGGTGTCCAGGCAGGCCTCGATCCGCGCGCGAAACGCCTCGTTCACACCGGAGAGCTCCTGCCCCAGCCCGCCCAGCATGCAGCCCAGATAGCCATCTTGGCGGTACTGGTCCTTGGTGAGCTCGAAGAAGCCGCGGACCCGATCCAAGGGAGGGCGACTCCGGTCCTCGGTACAGGCCCGGAGTGCTTCGTGGACCCGGTCCATGTAGAGATCCACCACCTGGAGGGCGAAGTCCTCCTTGCTCTCGAAGTGATGGTAGAAGGACCCCCGCGGCACCCCGGCTTCATTCAGAAGCGTCTGGATGCCCACGTCGTTGTACCCGTGCTCCAGCAGGAGCGCGAGCCCCTTCTCGAGCAGGGTCAGCTTGGTGTCGTGCACGGCGGCCTCCAGAGGAATGGACCGACTGGTCTATTCATTGGCAATGAACGGGTTGGGAGGCGATCTGTCAAGCGATCGGCACCGGGCACCGGGGTCGAGAACGACCGCTATCGCCCGTCCTGCCACGCCCTCCAGTCCTCCCCGTCCAACGACACCAGGTTGGCGAAGAGCCGGTAGGCCCCCGGCACCCCGGTGGGCCACTGCCGGAAGAAGGAGAGCGCGGCGTAGACGTAGAGCCCCTCACCCACCTCGGCCACCAGGAGGGACCCCTGTCGCGGGGGCTCCCCGGGATCGTTCATCTCCAGGACCGGGGTGTAGCGCTCGTCCCACTCCCCCCAGAAGTACAGGCCCCGCTCCTGGGCCCACCCCTGGAAGTCGTCCTGGGTGATGCGGTTCGGCGTGGTGAGGGCGGGGGAGTCGGGCTCCAGGAAGGTCACGGGCGCCGTCTCGTCGGAGACCCGGGGGGCGGGAAAGCCACCCACACCCATGGGGTAGGGCGCGTAGCCACCCCGGGCGAACTGGTACTGCTGGTACTGGACCACCACCGTGCCGCCGGCGCGGGTCCAATCCAGGATCTGCTGATTGGCGGCGGTGACGTCCTCCCGGGTCTCGTAGGCCCGGACCCCCACGACGAGGACGTCGAAGGCATCGAAGGCGCCGGAGCGAACCTCGTCGGGACCGAGGAGGGTCACCCGCGCGCCCATCTGCCGAAGGGCCTCCGGTCCGGCGTCCCCGGTCCCCATGATGTAGCCCACCTCCAGCCCGTCGGTGAGACGTACCGGGACCACGGTGATCCCCGTCTCGGCCGGCGTGAGCCGCAACGTACGGGGGATGTGCTCGTAGTCGATGACGGCCGTCCGTCGATCGTAGACCTGGCCGTCGCCGGTCTCCACCACCGCCCTGATGCGGTGCTCGCCCGGCGCCGGCTGGTCCGTCGGGGCCACCCGGAAGGTGACGCTCCGCTCGGCGCCCTCGTCCTCCAGGGTCACGTCGTGGCCCTCGGGCTCCACCTGCCACCCCTCCGGTGCGTCCAGGCGGACCCGACCGCTTCGGAGACCCGGGGCGAAGTTGCGGACCGCCACCGTGACGGTGGTGGCGCTGTCCCGCTCCTGGGGCCAGGCCAGCGCGTCGGGGGTGACCTCCGCGGAGAGCGCCGGCACCACCAGCACCGGCCGGCTGTACTCCCCGGTGGCCTGGTCCACCCCGACGAACCGCCAGGAGGTGCGGGCCTCCAGCACGACCCCCTCCCCGGCGGGGCGGAGCTGGACGTCGAGATGCACTGGCGCCGGATCCCGGGGGAGTCCCCAGACCGACGGGTCGTCGGGCCAACGGTACATGGCCCCGTCCCGGTCTGCCTCCAGGTAGTACATCTCGGAGGGCGACGCCCCCTCCGGGATCCGGACGCCGAAGGTCGCCGTGGCCAGGGTTCCAGGAGCGACCGCGCCGTCGGGACCGAGCCCCTCGCTGCCTGCCTCCTCCGCCTCCCACCCCTCGGGCAACGCCAGCTCCAGGCGGTCGGCCGCCAGCGACGCGTCGCTTCCGTTCCAGATCTGGGCCTCCACCTCCACACGCTGTCCGGGGATGAGGAGGTCGTCGGCAGCCCGGAGATCGAGCTGCACCCCCGAGGCGGCGAGCCAGGCTCGGGTGGTGAGCTCGGTCTTCCGGTCCAGGACGCGGGTGAGCTCCAGGGAGGCGGCGTTCCCGGCGGCGTCCCGGGCCTCCCGGAGCCGTGCGAGGGCGTCGGCCAGAGGTTCGGCGACACCACGGGTGTCCAACCCGAAGGCGGCCCGGGCCTCCTCGACGTGTCCCCGGTACGCCCGCAGGTGGGCCTCCACCTGGGAGGGCGCACTCCCGTACATCCCGCCTCGGACCTCGTCCGCCAGCCCCACCAGGGTGGTGTCGATCCCGGCGAAGAGGCCGTCGCCCGGCACGGCCTCCACCCGACTCTCCACCAGGGCGACCCGGGTGGACCGGGGGCCCGGCGGGCGGGACGCTCCCATGTCCTGGGAGCGATGCTGACTCCGGCTCTCCATGGCGAGCTGGAAGAGGGAACGACCCAGGAGCGGGTCCATCTCGCCGGTGGGGATCTCCAGATCGGCGCCCTCGGGATCCCGCCATGCCGACTGGTAGAGCTTGGAGGGCGTCCACGCCTCCACGCCCAGGTCGAGCTGCTCGGGGAAGCGGGTGGGATCACCGGCGGCCTCGAAGGCCTCCCGTGCGATGATCCCCGTCGCCTGGTGCTGCCCGTGGCCGTCTGCGGGGGTGCCGCTGAAGACCGTGACGACGACGTGGGGCCGGAAGCTCCGCACCACCCAGACGACGTCCCGGAGGATCTCCTCGCGCGGCCAGAAGGTGAGGGACTCTTCGGCGGTCTTGGAGTAGCCGAAATCCACCGCCCGGGTGAAGTACTGACGCCCGCCGTCCAGGGATCGGGCCGCCTCGAGCTCACCGCTCCGGATGATGCCCAGCCCCTCCCAGAGCTCGGGGCCGATGAGGTTCTGGCCGCCGTCGCCCCGCGTGAGGGAGAGGTAGGCAGTCTCCGCGCCCTGGCCCCGGGCAAGCTCGGTGAGGAGGCTGGTGTCCTCGTCGTCCGGGTGGGCGGCGATCATGAGCACCCGCTTGTTGCCGTCGAGCTTCCGCAAGAGGAGGCCCGTGGCCACGGCGCCGGTGCCGTCCAGCGTCTGGGCGGCGAGCGCGCGCGTCGGTCCCTTGTCCGGAGACCCACCAGGAAGGGCCGGGAGGGCCAGCGCGGCCAGGAGGGGGAAGAGGAGGGCGGAGGCGCCCAGGCGAGAGAGGCGAGTGGTCATGCCGTAGCCGTCGTACCGGAGGGGAAGCTCGAGTCCGGGCGCAGATACCCGGCGGAGGGCAGGAGGCTCCCGGAGCGTGGGCGCTCCGACGGCTAGCCCTCGTCCTCCGGCCACGGGAGGGCCAGCGCCGCCGGGGCCCGTGCCCGCCCCACCCACCCGGCCAGCGCCGCCAGCGTCAGGAGGTAGGGGAGGGCGAGGAAGAGCTGGTAGGGAAGGTCCAGCCCCAGCGTCTGCAGGAAGAACTGGAGGGCCGAGGCGGCGCCGAAGAAGAGGGCCGCCAGGAGGACCAGGACCGGATTCCACCGGCCCAGGACCACCACGGCGATGGCGATGAAGCCCCGTCCCGCCGACATGTTCTCGGCAAAGGTCCCGGCGTGGGCCAGCGCCAGATGGGCACCGGCGATGCCCGCCAGCGCCCCACCGAAGAGGGGGGCCCAGA
>CAKZOQ010000545.1 GCA_937136445.1 uncultured Gemmatimonadota bacterium | reverse complement strand
GCGGCGATCTCCAGGCCCTGGCCGATGAGGCTGATCTCGTAGCCCACCCAGGTCGAGATGGGGACCAGCGCCGCCACCGGGGCCGCGGTGGAGTCCACCAGGTAGGCAAGCTTCTCCCGGGAGATGCGCAGGCGGTCCGTGATGGGCCGCATGGTGTTCCCGACGATGAGGGTGTTGGCGTAGTCGTCGAAGAAGATGGCGAGCCCGGCGAGCCAGGTGGCAAGCTTGCCCCGCCGCGCTGTCCGGGCGAAGGGAGCCACCGCCTCCACGATCCCCATGGTGCCCCCGTTCCGGGAGATGACGCCCACCATCCCCCCCAGGAGCACCGAGAAGATCACGATCTGGGTGTGGCCGCCGTCCACGTCGCCCAGCGCCGGCACCAGGAAGGTGTCCACGGTTCGCCAGGTGGCCTGCAGGGGATCGAAGCCCGCCACCGCCAGGGCGCCGAGCCAGACCCCGGCGAAGAGCGCCGAGACCACCTCCCGGAAGAGGAGGGCCATGAGGATGGCCAGGAGCGGCGGGAAGAGGCTGAACCAGCCGGAGATGACGGTGGCCTCGACTGGGATGGTCACCCCGGAGACCGTCACGTCCAGAGGGAGCTCGTCGCCCGAGGCCACGCTCATCCCCGAGGCCGTCGCCGTTTCCCCCGAGCCCACCGTACCACCGTACAGGAGCCGCCCCTGGGCGGTGCGGACCTCGAACCACTGCGACATCCCCGTGTCCCCTCCCGCCACGGTGAGCTCGAAGTCCCCGTCGGCCAGGATCACCGCCGGCGCGTCGGTGACCTCCTGGGCCCCCACACCTCCTCCGGGAAGGAGGTGGGAACCCAGACTCAGGAGGAGGACCACGGCGGACGCGGACAGGATACGGAAGGGTCGCATACCGGGCGGGGCAGGAGGGGGCCGACAGAGTCGAAGAGGCCGGAACGGCGCGGCTCACAATGACCCGGCACCCCGGGCGGGACAAGGCCGGCGGGCCCACCGGGGAGGCCCCGAACTCCGGGGTACGCACCCCCTGTCCAGGCGCGTTGACGGCCCCCTGGGCCATGGCTACGTTCGGGCCGCCGCCGCCGCACCGACCCCAGCCCCGGACCGCATGTCGATCCACCGCACGCCCCTGATGGACGCCGAGGCCGTGGAACGTGCCGTAGCCCGCATGGCCCGGGAGGTCGTCGAGCGGAACGGAGGGGTGGCGGACCTGGTCCTCATGGGCATCCATCGCCGGGGCACCCAGATCGCGGCTCGCCTCGCCGACGAGATCGAGCGGGCGGAGGGCGTCGACCTCCCCCGGGGCTCCATCGACATCACGCTGTACCGCGACGACCTCATGGCCATCGGGCCTCGACCGGTGGTGGGGGGGACAGAGCTTCCTCCGGACGGCATCGACGACCGGACGGTGGTGATCGTGGACGACGTGCAGTACACGGGCCGGACCGTCCGCGCCGCCCTCAACGAGCTCATGGACTGGGGACGGCCCGCCCGGGTGCTGCTCTGTGTCCTGGTGGACCGTGGTGGGCGGGAACTCCCCATTCAGCCGGACATCGTGGGCCGTAGGGTGGAGGTGCTGGACCCGGAGCAGAGTGTGGAGGTGCGCGTCCCCGAGCTGGACGACCGCCTGGGTGTGGACCTGGTGAGCACCGGGCCGGAGGCGACGTGAGCGAGACCGCACCGTCGCTGGGCAAGGACCTGGTGGGGCTGGAGAGCCTGGGCCGGGAGGAGCTCACCGCCATCCTCGACACCGCCGAGCCCTTCAAGGAGATCTCCGAGCGGCGCATCAAGAAGGTCCCGGTGCTCCGGGGGAAGACCATCGTCAACCTCTTCTTCGAACCCTCCACGCGCACCCGCATCTCCTTCGAGTTCGCCGAGAAGCGTCTCAGCGCCGACACGGTGAACATCTCCAGCACCGGCTCCAGCGTGACCAAGGGCGAGACGCTGGTGGACACGGCGCGGAACCTGGAAGCCATGCGCATCGACATGGTGGTGATGCGCCACGGAGCCTCCGGGGCGGCCCGCTTCCTCGCCGACCGCATCCCGTCGAATGTGGTGAATGCCGGCGACGGGCGGCACGAGCACCCCACCCAAGGCCTCCTCGACATCCTCACCATCCGGGACAATCTGGGCACCCTGGAGGGGGTGAAGGTCTGCATCGTCGGCGACGTGGTCCACTCCCGGGTGGCCCGCTCCAACATCTACGGCCTCCTGACGCTGGGCGCCGAGGTGGCGGTGTGCGGCCCACCCACTCTGGTGCCCGGGAGCTTCCGGGAGCTGGGGGTGGAGGTCTTCCAGCACGTGGAGGACGCCATCCAGTGGGCGGACGTGCTCAACATCCTCCGGCTCCAGCTCGAACGCATGGAGGCCGGCTACGTGCCGTCCCTCCGGGAGTACAACCGCATCTGGGGCGTGAGTACGGAGCGACTGGAGAAGGCGCCCCACGACCTGCTGATCCTCCATCCAGGACCCATGAACCGCGGCGTGGAGATCGACTCCGACGTGGCTGACGGCGAGCACTCGGTCATCCTGGACCAGGTCACCAACGGCGTGGCGGTGCGGATGGCCGTCCTCTACCTGCTGGCAGGCGGGCGGCCGGAGAAGGCCGAGGCGGCGAAGAAAGGTGGGGGGCCGTCGTGAGCGAGACGCTGCTGCTCACCGGGGGTCGGGTGGTGGACCCGTCCCAGGAGTTGGACGGCGTCCGGGACGTCCTGCTGGTGGACGGCGAGGTGGCCCGCGTCGCGCCGTCGGTGCAGGCGCCGGAGCATGCCCGGGTCTTGGACTGCGACGGGTTGGTGGTGACTCCGGGGCTCATCGACGTTCACGTGCACCTCCGCGAACCAGGGGAGGAGCACAAGGAAACCATCGCGTCGGGGGCGAGGGCGGCTGCGGCCGGGGGCTTCACCGCGGTCTGCGCCATGCCCAACACGGAGCCGCCCATCGACAACCCGGCGGCGGTGGGGTTCGTCGCCGCGGAGGGGCGGCGGGCGGGAGCGGCCCGGGTGTATCCTGTGGGGTGCATCTCGGTGGACCGGGCCGGGAAGCGCCTGGCCCTCATCGGCGAGATGGTGGAGGCCGGGGCCGTGGCCGTCACCGACGACGGCAACCCGGTCATGAACTCCGGGCTCATGAAGCTCGCCCTCCAGTACACCCAGGCCTTCGGGATCCCCGTCGCCGACCACCCCGAGGACCTGACGCTGTCGGCCGGCGGGCACATGAACGCCGGCATCGTGAGCACCCGGCTGGGGCTGCCGGGGAAGCCCAACGCCGCGGAGGACATTCACATCGTCCGGGATCTCCTCCTGGCCGAGACCACCGGGGGCCACATCCACCTCCAGCACGTCTCCACCCGGTTCGGGGTGGAGAGTATCCGGCAGGCCAAGGCCCGGGGCGTCCGGGTCACCGCCGAGGCTTCCCCGCACCACCTCATCCTGACCGAGGAAGCGGTGGAGGGCTACCGCACCGAAGCCAAGATGAACCCGCCCCTGCGCACCGCCGAGGACCGGGAGGCCGTCCGGGCGGGGGTGGCCGACGGGACGCTGGACACCATCGCCACCGACCACGCACCCCATCACTACGACGAGAAGGAGGCCGCCTTCACCGACGCGCCCAACGGCATCGTCGGGCTGGAGACGGCGCTGGGGCTGATCCTGACCCACGTGGTGGGCGAGGGGATCCTGGACCTGCCCACCATGGTCGAGCGGATGAGCTGCCAGCCGGCGCGGGCCTTCCACCTGCCCGGGGGGACCTTGGCCGAGGGCGCTCCGGCGGACGTCACCGTCTTCGACCCGGTGGCCCGGTGGACGGTGGACTCCAACGCCTTCCGTTCCCGGAGCCACAACCAGCCCTTCGAAGGGTGGGAGCTCACCGGACGGCCCAGCTACACGGTGGTGGGCGGGCGGGTGGTCTGGGAGCGGTAGGGTCCGGCGCGACCCAGGCGCCGATGCGGGTGCACGACGAACGCCCCGGACGACGCGAGGTCGTCCGGGGCGTTCATGGTCCGGAGAACGGTCCGGCGGGGAGCCCGACCGGGTCCGACTAGGAGGCCAGCTCGTTGACGTGCTTCTGGAGCTGACCCTTGATGCGATCCACGCGGTTGGCGTGGAACAGGTTCCTGGTGGAGGCGCGGTCGAGCAGGGCGTGGGCCTCCCGGAGGAGCTCCTCGGCCTGCTCGGCATCGTCGGCCTCGCGAACCTGCCGGACGGCGGTGCGGATCTTGGCGCGCTCGGCCCGGTTCTTCGTCCGGGCGGCACGGCTCAACTCCATCCGCTTCTTGGCACTCTTGATCTGGGGCATGGCAACGGGTCTGTGCAGAGTTGTGTAGAGCCTACAAAGCTAGATGCGAGGGCTCCTGGGCTCAAGACCCCATCCTTCTGGTCCCTCAGCCTCCGGATCCGCCCCCGATGTCGGCATAGGGGACGACGCGGACCGGGACCTCCACGGACCCGCCTCGGGCGAAGTCCAGCGTGACCCGGGCCGTGCCTCCGACCTCGAGGGCGTCCGCGGAGACCTCCTGGAGCATGCCGTGGTCTCCTCCTGGCGCCAGGACGACGGTCTCCCCGGGGGGGAGTGGAAGGGCGGACAGAGGGGCCATCCGGCTCATGCCCCCGTCGCGGGTCATGCGGTGGAGGCCGGCACCGGAGCCCAGCTCCGAAGCGAAGCCCCGCAGCGTGT
>CAKZOQ010000544.1 GCA_937136445.1 uncultured Gemmatimonadota bacterium | reverse complement strand
AGCAGGGGCAGGGTGTCGCCCTCCCGGACCACCACCACGTGGCTCAGATCCGGGGAGGCGCGCTTCGCCCGGAGGGACTCCTCCCGGTCGGACATGAACCCCGCGAAGGACATCTTGACCTTGGCCCGGAGCGGATCTCCACCGGGTTCGAAGACGGTGTACTCCACGGACATCGTCTTCAGGCGCCCGTAGAAGAGGAGCGTGCCCCAGGTCAGCTTCGCGATGTTGGGTTCGTGGTTGCCTCCGTCGTAGGTGTAGACCACCGCCTTCAACTGGCTGATCTGGGAGGCTACGGCGGTCGAGGCCCCCTCCACCACGCCGGTGCCGTCCAGGACCAGATCGAAGGAGACCAGCTCTTCGTCGATCCCGCTGAAGCGCACCGTGGGTGCCGCCTTCCCGAAGCCCACCTTCTTGTCGTAGCTGATGGTGTGCTGATGGGAATACGACGACGGGTTGAGCATGGCCTGGAAGGTGTCCGAACCCTCTTGGATGTCGCCGTTGGTCTGCACCGTGCAGGCGGTGATGGTGAGCTTTTTCAGCTCCCCGGTCCCTCCGGGCATTCAGCGTTCCTCCTCGGTCCGGCGGGCATCGGCGATGATCCGGCGGCACTCCTCCAGGACCTCCTGGCGGAACCGGTCCAGGTCCACTGGGCGGTCCCCCCCCGGGCTCGGCGGCCCGTCGCGGCGTACCACGGATTTCACGGTGAGTCGTCGGATCTCCAGGGGCATGTCACGCCGTCCGGTTCGCGTAGGCGTAGCTCAGCTCGATGGTCTCTATGGCGACCTCGTTCTTGGTGGAGTGGAAGGGTTGCACCTCCCACTTCACCGGGTAGGCCCGCTCGACGGACCAACTCCGGAGGGGCTCGTGGGACTCGTTCAGGAGGTTCACCACCACCGTCCTGGTGGTGATGGGAGCGGCGAGTCCGCCCTCCAACACCTCCTTGCACCAGCTCACCAGGGGGGAGTCGGCATCGGCGATCCCGCGTTTCAGCACCAGGTTGTCGTGGACCGCACCCTTGGGGAGTTGGTGGGTGAACCGGTTCTCCCCGCCCTCCTGGTACGGCTCCATCTCCATGCGGGCGCCGATGCCGCTCACCTCCTGGAACGAGGTGTCCTGCTGGGACCCTGCGAAGACCACCCGGAAGTGGAAGGCCGGGGGCGGATAGCCGCTGTTGGTCTCAGCGCTCACGGATCACCCGGCGTCACGCGTTCGTGATCGTGAGCCCTTCGTGGGCGATCTCGATGGTCTCGATGGCCACCTCGTTGCCGTCGGACTTCAGGTCCGTGCCGGTGATCTTGGTAGGCCAGGCGTTGGTCAGGGTCCATACCATCGTCGGGTCGCCCCCCTCGTCCAGAAGGCTGATGGTCACCGGGATCCGGGCGATGGTGTTCATCTCGATGGTCTTGAACCAATCCCAGAACTTGTTGTCGGACTTGAAGACGCCCTTCTTCATCGTGACGTTCCCGGACTTCTTGATCCCGGGCATCTTGATGGTCGAGAACTCCTTGCTGTCCCCCATCCGGTATTCGATGGGCTGAGCTTCCACGTCGAGGCCCGAGACCTCCTGGAACGACATGACCTCCGAGTCCCACTTCACCTGGAAGTAGAACTTCGGAAGGGGCCACACGGTGGTGGACTGAGCGGATCCGTCGTCGGCCATTTCCTACCTCCCTCGTTTCAATTCGTAGTCGTGATCGGGTCGTGCATCTGTCGATGCGAGGGCCCCGGTCGAGGCCCCCGCGTCCGGGATCAGGATTCCTGCATCTTCTGCTGGAAGGTGATCTCGATGAACTCGGCGGGCCGGGTGGGCGCCACCAGGACGGTGATCCGGAGGATGCCCTCCAGGATGTCCTCGGGGGTCATGGTCTCGCCGAGCCCCACGTGGACGCTGAAGGCCGCATCGGGCGTTGCGCCCGCCAGGCCTCCGCGCTTCCAGATCCCCGTGAGGAAGTTCCGGATCATGCTCTTCATGGTGGTCCAGGTGTTGGCGTCGTTGGCCTCGAAGACGTAGGCCTTGCTCGCCAGCTTGATGGACTGCTCCAGGAGGATCATCGTCCGCCGCACCTGGATGTAGCGCCAGTCGAGGCTGTTCCCGTCCAGCGTCCGGGCGCCCCAGACCAGGGTGCCCTCGCCGATGAAGGAGCGGATGGCGTTCACCGATTTCCCGGTGACGTGGACGTTCAGGTCCTCCTGCTCGTCGTGGGTGATGTTCACGCTGGGCTTGACCACCCCGGTGAGGCCCACGTTCGCAGGAGCCTTCCAGACCCCGCGGCTGTTGTCCACTCGAGTATAGACACCCGCCATGGTGGCGCTCGGAGGGATCCGGTTCAGGTCCGTGCGGACGTGCTTCAGCACCTCGGCGTACCGCTTGCTCGCCGCAACCAGCCCGTCGTTGGCGGTGGCGATCTGACTGTCCGTCTCCGCCTCACTCATCGCTCCGGTGAGCTGGTCGATGGAGTCCTGGTCCGGCTCGCCGGTCTTGGGGTCGACCAGGTCCTCGGTGAGGATCTGCGTGATCACCTCGGTGCCGCCCTCGAGTGCCTTGTAGTTCAGGGAGGCATCCGCCGCGGAGACGATGGACGTCTCGATCCAGGGATAGTAGGCGGCCGCGTACTTCCGATTCTCGGAGGTGAGGTTCCGGAACCGCTCCATGCAATCCTTCTTGGGCAGGTAGCCGTCGTACACGTCGAGGATGGCGAAGCGGCTCTGGGTCTTGCCGCAGTGGTCCATGGCGACCTGCTGGACCTCCCGGCACTCCTCCTCGGAAAGCAGGACGGCGTCCGGGAACGCCACCATCGTGGGCTCCTGTTCCTTCAGGAGCGCCTGGATGCCTTCGACGAAGGAGTCCTTGTTCAGGGTCTCGTCGTAGCCGCCCAGGGAGACGATGTAGCAGGGCCCGCCGCCGTTCTGGAAGAACGACCGGAGCCCGTAGTACATGTAGCGCCGCGTCCCCTCGGCGCGGTGGAGGTAGCGGGGACCGTCGGCCAGGGTGACCACAGGATCCGGCGGACCGACCTGGAGGTTCTCCGGCGCATCCGTGGACAGGGAGTACTTGTCCACCAGGGAGGGAGCGCCCCCGAAGTACTGATCGTACTCGGCGAGGGAGGTCACCTTCATGGGCGTGAGGGTGAGGTCCTTCCCCTTGTCGTCGTGGCGCTGCGTGTACCCGATGAAGGCGGGGACCGCGGTGGGTACCTCCACCACCGAGCTCGGAAACGCGTCCTTCTCCACGATGTAGACGCCTGGTGTCATCATCGCCATGCTGTTCCTCCGTCGTTGCGATTAGCTGTGTACGTAGATGTCGGACACCAGGGTGCGGCGTCCCTCGACCGTTGCGATGCTCAGGTCCTCGGGTGAGGCGACCGGCAGCCTCCGGATGAGGATGCGGCCGTTGCCGGGATCCCCCTCCCTGAGCTGAAGGCGACGGTCGGTACGCTTGCGGGTCGCCAGGGGGGCGTCGGACACCAGAACCCGGGCGACCCTCCCGCCGGGAAGGTCCACCAGGCCGGCGGCCTGGAAGGCAATGGGCTCCGCCCCGTTCTCGGAGGCCCGGATGCTCACCTCCTCCCGCCCGGCGAGCTCGCCCAGGAGGTGGTAGCGCCAGCGGGTCCGGCGCGCCTCGAAGGCCAGCCGGTAGGGTGCCGGGGCCGACTCCTCGAGGATCGACGGACCCACCCGCACCACCAGGACCGCCAGGGGCGGCACTCGCATGTCGCCGCGTGTGGTCACCTCGCTCCGCGTCTCTTCGTCGGCCTCGGGGAGGCCTCCGTCGACGTCGTCCAGTCGGACGGGCTCGTTCGCGTCCTGGTCCTCCGTGTCCAGGAGCAGCACCCGCCCCATGCTCTCCTCGTCCAGCTGCGAGTACCGGAGAAAGGCCGGGTCGCTCGCCACCACCCGGAACACCATCCGGAAGGGTGCCCGAGGGTCGTCCACCCAACTCCGAAGCAGCTCCTCGTCGGCACCGTCGCAGTAGGTCTGGAAGCCGTCGGGCTCCGTCCGGAAGACGATACCGGCGCGGTTCAGGAGGCTCCCCGTCGCACGGTCCGGGCGGAAATCCAACGCCCCGCACGGGTCGGGATCCGAGTACCCGTGCTGCACCTGGATGCCGAAGAACGGACGGTACGAGGCCATCACTCGGGCAGCCCGGCAGAGGCGGGACGACGGATGGCGGGGGTGAGGCGGCGGACGTCGTCGGAATCGATGGAGACCATCCGCACCCGGTACAGGACCGACGGAAGGTAGTGGCCGCTGAGGATCCCCCAGAGGTTGCTCAGGTCGTGGACGCTGAGGTTCTCGATGTCCAGGACCAGGCGCTCGATGCGGTCGTCCAGATCCGGTGTGTTGCTGTGATCCAGCACCGGTCGGCTCTGGAAGAAGGCCACGGCGTGGTCCAGGAACTTGAGAGCCTCCTCGTAGTTCCCCTCGGCAAAGTGGGCCGCCACCATGACGTGGAGGTTGAGGTGGACGCCGGGGAAGGTGGAGACGGACGAGAGCGCGCCCCGCACGCCTCCTGGAACCCGCTGGACCGAGGAATCCCGCTCGACGTTCACCAGGAAGACGACCAGCCGATTGTTGATCCGGCCCGCCACGGTTCCGTCCTGGTCCACCAGGCTGGACAGGACCACCAGGTCCTCCGAGGACGACAGCGCGCGCTTCAGCGACTCGTTGAGCTGGCCCGCAATGTGGGTCAGGGCGGAGCTGATCAACGCGCCCGACCCGGTTGCGGATACGCCGTGGAGACCAAGGTCCCTACCTCCTCCCTCTCGGAGTCATCCAGCGCTCGACGCCGAATCGAGGTGCGACCTGGGGGAACCACTCCGAATCGGGGGGGGACAATGTCGGGGTCACCCCCGAACGCTGCAAGTGGTGGGACGTTCCGGTGTCCCGACGGGGCTTCCTCCGGCCGGTGGGGGTTCAGTCCGGGGGACGGCCCACCCGGGGTGCCCAGACCGGATTCATGCCCTCGGCCCGGAGTAGCTCGCCCAGGTAGGCCCCTTCCCCACCCTCGGCGTAGGCGCCCACGTAGACCCGCCAGGTGGAAGAGCCCCCGGGGTGAGGGGTCTCCAATACATAGGCCGGGAGTCCCCGGTCGCGGAGATCGGAGGCCCGGGACTCGGCCGCGGCGCGGTCCGGACCGACGGCCACCTCCCACGCCATCGAGGCGGGCTCTACCAGCCAGTCGTCAGGAGACGTCCCCAGGGCCCCCGCCAGCGAATCCCTCAGCCCCACGGCCCGGAGGGAGTCCGGAGCCAGCCCCCCCAGCACGCGATGATAGACGGTGCTGTCCAACTCCACCGGAGCCAGGCCCACCCAGAGCCCCGGGGCGGCCTCCTGGACCACCACCCTCCGAACGCGTGCGTTCTCCGCGTCGGTGAAGGAGCCCAGCCGTACCGCGAACCTGGGCCGGAGTTCGTCGGAGACGGCGGAGGTGCTGCCGGTAGCGGCAGGGTCGGCCGGCGCGGACTCGGGCGCCTGGACCGGATCCTCTCGGACGTCGGGCTCGGGCACCCCGCTCGGCGCCTGGGGTTCTCCGGAGCCGAGCCAGGCCAGGAAGAGGGCCCCGCCTCCCAACACCAGCACCACTGCCATGATGAAGGGCACCACCGAGTCCCGCCCGGTCCGGCCCCGTCGGCGAGCGCCCGCTTCGGTGGCAGGGCGTGTCCCCGAGGCGGGTACGGCGCCACTGGGCCGGAGGGTCGGGGCGGGGGTGGGCTCGTCCGGGGGAGGGGGAGCCTCCTGGCCATCCTGGGCCGGGTCGGCGGGGGTGGGGCGGGGAGTGGGTGCATCGGACCACTCCGAGGGCGGTGAGCCACCTCCCGGGGCCAGGACCAGCCACGGGTCCTCGAGATGGACGCCGGGCTCCTCGGGGTCGGCGGCGAGGAGGATCCGGGTGTCGGCATGGTGGAGCACCGCGTCGGACCAGGGCTCACCCAGCGGAAGAACCACCACCAGCCGTCCCCCCCGTGCGGAGAGGTCCGCCCAGACCTCCCGCCATCGCTCCGGACGCAGCGTCCTCCACGGATCGGCGGGGAAGGAGCCGGCGGCAAGGAGATGGACCGGGGCGTCCCGGGCCTCCAGGAGAAGCGCACCCAGCTCTCCTCGCCCAGCCATGAGGTCCCCCAGCCCTGGGGGTGGCCGTTGGCCCGGCGGCGTGAGGTGGGGTCGGGCCAGATCGGCGTCCACCAGAACGACGCCCCCTTCCGCATCCCCGGCCCAGCCCGAGGCCAGCAGCCGGGCGGTCCGCCCCACCCAGCGTTCGCCCCGGACCCCTGGGGGAACGGCGAGGACTACGGTGCTCCCCGCGGGCAGGGGGAGCTCGTCGGCGTGGGCCGGATCGACGGGGGGGACGGAGGAGGGGGCCATGTCGGGGGATCGGAGGATGGGAACCTTGCGCGGCAAGGTACCGGAGCGCCTCCTTCTGCGTCACCCGGGGCGGGCGGCACCGGCCTTGCCGGGACCACCACCCCCGGACACCTTCGGCGGATCCCCGTGTGGTCTCCGGCGAGACCACACGACCGTCCCTCCCGATGGGGTTCCCATGAGCCGCGAGTCCCGGGATCGACAGTCGGCAACCCGGCGCCCTCGCCCGGCGGCCCGTCGTTCCACAGGTCGCGCCGGAGCGAGCGAGCGCGGGTCTGCGGGACCGGATTCCGCCGCGCTCGAGCGGGGGCAGGAGCTGGCCGACGGGAGCGAGCACGTGGAGCGAGCCGCCCGGTGGGCGGCGGCCATGAACGCGGAAGGCAGGGCGGCGGTGGAGGGCGCAGCCGGCTCCGGCCGGGGGATCGCCTTCCAACGGATCCTCCCGGTGCAGATGGAAGGAGAGGAGGCTGGAGCCATTGTGCCCGCCCGTCGTCTCATCGTCCGCCTCCTGCCGGAGGTGCGGGCCGCCTACGACCGCCTTCCGGAGGAAGACCAGCGGGCCCTGGGCCGACTGACGCCGGAGATGATCCAGTTCTACGGGACCCTCCCCGTATCGCCTCAGGTGGCCATCCTGGACCTCATGCCGGGACATGGGGCGATGGTGGTGGAGCTCCTCCGCCAGGTCTACCAGTTCGCCATGCAGGGGGACGCCCTGGAGGGCCCGGCACCGGCGGTCGGGGAGGGAGCTCTGGTGCCCGCAGGGCCCCGAGGGGGCGGGCGGGCGGGTGCGGAACCCGCCATCCGGATCGATCCCGCCCTCCTGGACCTCCTCCGGGGCACCGGGGCCGACGGGATCGCTGCCCTGGCGGCCTTCTTCGCACGGGCGTCCGACGACATGCCGGAGGCCGCGGCACGACAGATCCTGGCCGGCCCGCCGGGAGGCCCTCCCGTCGTGGAGCCCGACCTGGCTCCGGCAGGTCCCGTCCCCGGTCCTATGGATG
>CAKZOQ010000543.1 GCA_937136445.1 uncultured Gemmatimonadota bacterium | reverse complement strand
CGAGGCCGCGGTGGCCGTGAACAACGCCGTGCACTTCGTGGACCCCAATGCCCGGGTGAATCCGGGACACTCCACGAACATGAAGGTCTTCAAGGACGACTGAACCGAGCCCTCCAGGAATCACCCCACAGGAATCACCATGCCGGACATCGACGTGAAGGAACCCGAGCAGGTCGTCATCATCGGGTCGGGACCCGCAGGCTGGACGGCGGCCATCTACGCCGCCCGGGCCGAGCTCAACCCCCTGGTGTTCGAGGGTCAGGGGAGCAAGACCATGATCCCCGGGGGCCAGCTCATGTTCACCACCGAGGTGGAGAACTATCCGGGCTTCCGCGACGGCATCACCGGGCAGGAGCTCATGATGGAGATGCGGGCCCAGGCCGAGCGGTTCGGGACCCGCATCCTGACCGAGGACATCGTGGAGGTGGACTTCCAGCAGCGGCCCTTCGTGTTGACCAGCAGCCGGGGGAAGGAGGTGCGTGCCGACTCGGTCATCCTGGCCACCGGCGCCAACGCCCGCTGGCTGGGGCTTCCCAACGAGGAGCGGCTGGCCCAGACCGGGGGCGGCGTGAGCGCCTGCGCGGTCTGTGACGGCGCGCTGCCCCACTTCCGGGAGAAGGTTCTGGCGGTGGTGGGGGGAGGTGACTCCGCCATGGAGGACGCCCTCTACCTGACGAAGTTCGCCGAGGAGGTGGTGGTCATCCATCGCCGCGACGAGCTGCGGGCGTCGAAGATCATGCAGGACCGTGCCTTCGCAAACGAGAAGATCCGCTTCGAATGGGACACGGAGGTGGCGGAGGTCCTGGGCGACGAGGAGATCACCGGACTGGTCCTGGAGGACACGACCTCCGGCGAGCAGCGGGAGCTGGCGGTGTCCGGGATGTTCGTGGCCATCGGGCACGACCCCAACACCGGCTTCCTCGAGGGTCAGGTGAAGCTGAAGGAGAACGGCTACATCGAGTGCCCGGTGAACTTCCGGACCAACACCTCCGTGCCCGGTGTCTTCGCCGCCGGCGACGTCATGGACGACTACTACCGCCAGGCGGTGAGCGCCGCCGGGACCGGGTGCATGGCCGCGCTGGACGCCGAGCGGTGGCTGGCCCACGGGGGAGCCGAGTCGGTGGCCGCCGAGGAGCCGGTGGCCGAGGTGGTGGAAGCCGGGTAGCCTACCCGGCCTCGTCTCCCGTGGGCGGGCCCGAGGGTCCGAGAAGCCGTCCCCCGTCCACCGGAATCACCTGTCCGGTGACGTAGGGGGAGTCCACCAGGAAGAGGACCGTCCGGGCCACGTCTTCCGGGGTTCCGAGGGCCTGGAGGGGCGTTCGCTCCGCCAGGGTCTCCCAGGCTTCTTCGTCATGGTCGTCCGGCGGCAGCACCGCGCCCGGCGCGATGGCGTTCACCCGCACCTGGGGCGCCAGCGCACGGGCCTGTACCCGGGTGAGGTGGGCCAGCGCCGCTTTGGAGACGGCGTGGACCGGGTAGCGGGTCCACGCCTGGAAGGCCGACAGGTCGGTGATGTTCACCACCGAGCCCCCTGCCGCGCGCAGGAGGTCGGCGGCGGCCCGCACCGTCAGGTGGGGCGCCCGGGTGTTCACCGCCAGGATGTCGTCCCAGAGCTGGGCGTCCACCTCCAGGAGCGGTGTCGTGTCGAACCCGGCGGCGCTGTTCACCAGGAGATCGAGGCGTCCGAAGGCGTCCCGGGCGGCGGCCACCACCGTCTCCGCGCCTCCGGGCTCGGCAAGGTCGGCCTGGACCAGGGTGCAGCGCCGCCCCAGGGCCGCCACCTCCTCCTGGAGCGAGCGGGCCGGCTCCTGCGAGGACCGCCAGGAGACGACCAGGTCGAACCCCTCCTCCACCAGGCGGAGGCTCACGGCCCGACCCAGGCGCACCCCCCCTCCGGTGACGAGAGCGACGCCGCGGGAGGCGGGTGGTGGGGCGGAGGAGTCGGGGTCTGCGAGAGGCTCGGGCGTCAAACGATTCGGCTCCTGGGGAGTACCTGTTCCAAGGTCCGATCTCGCTACC
>CAKZOQ010000542.1 GCA_937136445.1 uncultured Gemmatimonadota bacterium | reverse complement strand
CCTTCCTGGAGAAGAACGACGCCCTGGTCCGGAAGATCAAAGGCGCCATGGTCTACCCCGCGGTCATCTTCTCGGTGGCCGGCGGCGCCATCATCATCCTCCTCATCTTCGTCATCCCCACCTTCCAGTCGATGTTCGAGTCGGCGGGGATCCCGCTGCCGCTACCCACCCGGCTGGTCATCGGGGCCAGCGCCTTCCTCCAGGCCTTCTGGTGGGCCGTGGGCGCCGGCGTCATCGCCGCGGTGGTGGGGATCCGGCAGTTCTACCAGACCGACGCCGGCCAACTCCTCATCGACAGATTCATGCTTCAGCTCCCCATCCTGGGGGACCTGCAGCGAAAGGCTGCGGTGGCCCGCTTCACCCGGACGCTGGGTACGCTCGTGTCCTCCGGCGTGTCCATTCTGGAGGGGCTGGAGATCACCGCGAAGACGGCGGGCAACCGGGTCATCCACGACGCCGTCATGGGCTCCCGGGCCAGCATCGCCGGGGGTGAGACCATCGCCGGGCCGCTCAAGGAGTCCGGGGTCTTCCCGCCCATGGTGGTCCAGATGATCAACGTGGGGGAGCAGACGGGGGGCCTGGACGAGATGCTCACCAAGATCGCCGACTTCTACGACGAAGAGGTGGACGCGGCGGTGGAGACGCTCTTGAGCGCCATGGAGCCCATCATGATCGTGGTGCTGGGCGTGGTGGTGGGCGGGATGATCGTGGCCATGTACCTGCCCATTTTCGACATGATCAACGCGGTGCAGTAGGGGGTTGAGGCTGCGGGGGTTCCGGGTGGTGGGACCTCGACCAGGTGGGCCCGCAGCCCAACCCGTCGCCTCCCTGTCCGAGCACGTCCGCTCGAAGGCGGCCCAGTTCGTGGCGCGCGCGGTCAGTGGATAGATGGAGTTCCTCCGGATCGACCGATTTGGCTCTCGAGTCTGACAGCTATCTCCGTGACTCGGGGCATGCGGCAGGGGGCGGGATCGTCCCGGACGGAGGTACGCGGTTGGTGTAGGGCGACGTACCAGTCCCTGGAGTGGTCTCCTGCGGAAGCGCCCCGGTCGGGAAAGGAATGCTACGTCGCGTTCGACTCCGGCGCCGCACGGACGGTGGTCGTGGTAGAGGCCGCGGCGGTCCGGAATCGGAACCGAGGGTTCGCGACGGGCGTCCGCGTCACCCATGTTGACCGGGATGGTGGGGCCCACACCGCGGGGACGCGCCGGTAGCACGGCGTGGCGACGCCGTCGACCGGCGTCGGGCCTCCGCTGTCGGAGCCGGCGCCTCCGCCGTAGGATGGCCGCTCCGCTCCGTGTCCTCCGAACCCGGCTCACCGTGCCGCTCCCCTCCGCACCGCCGGCCGCTCTGGCCGCCCTGGTCCTGGTCCTCCCGGCCATCTTCCTTCCGGCCTCCCCGGCGCTGGCCGTCCAGGTCCGACCCATCGACGTCGAGGCGGCCCCTCGCCCCGAGGTGTCCGCCACCCGGGCCCGGGGTCCCGTGGAGGTGGACGGCGTCCTCGACGAGGCGTCGTGGGCCCACGCGCCCGTCATCGACCGGTTCATCCAGTCCCGCCCCGACCGGGGCATGCCCCTGACCGAGGAGACCGAGGTCCGCCTCCTCTACGACGACGAGACGCTCTACATCGGGGTGGAGATGTGGGACCGGTCGCCGGACCGACTCACCATCCCCAGCCTCGAGCAGGACTTCCAGAGCGGGAACTCGGACATCTTCGGCATCACGTTGGACACGTTCCTCGACCGGCGGAATGCGTTCATGTTCCTGGTCAATCCCATGGGGGCGGTGAAGGAGGCCCAGGACTTCGACGACTCCCGGTACGAGAATGCCGCCTGGGAGGGGATCTTCGACGTCCAGACCCGGGTCCACGACCGCGGATGGACCATCGAATGGGCCATCCCCTTCACCACCGTCCGCTTCGACCCGGACCGGGAGGTCCAGGACTGGGGGATGCAGCTCATGCGCCGGATCCGGCGCAACAACGAGGAAGGGTACTGGGCGCCGCTCGACCAGCGCGACCGCATCCACAAGATGTCGAAGGCCGGCACCCTCCGGGGTCTCACAGGCATCCGCTCGGGCCGGAATCTCCTGATCAAGCCGTACGCCCTTTCCGCCCGGTCCTCGCCGGGGGCGGCGCCGGCGGAGTGGACGTGGGACGGCGGCCTCGATCTCAAGTACGGGATCACGCCGCGCATGACCATGGACCTGACGTGGCGCACCGACTTCAGCCAGGTCGAGGTGGACCAGGAGCAGGTCAACCTGACCCGCTTCAGCCTCTTCTTTCCCGAGCGGCGCGACTTCTTTACCGAGAATTCCGGCGTCTTCAACTTCGGCGACATCAGCGAGCGAAACTACCGCTCCGGGAGCTCCCTGAGGGACTTCACCCTCTTCCATTCCCGGCGGATCGGCCTCGAAGGCGGCCAGGAAGTGCCCATCGTGGGCGGCGGGCGCCTGACCGGCCGCGCCGCGGGCTTCGAGGTGGGCGCCCTCAGCATGCAGACCCGTGCCGCCCACGGCCTTCCCGACGAGAACTTCGCGGTGCTCCGGGCCAAGCGGACGGTGGGCGGTTTCGGAGATGTCGGCGCGATCTTCGTGAACCGCCAGGCCACCGACGGCGCGGGGGGATACAACCGGACCTACGGGGCCGAGGCCAACCTCCAGCCCAGCCGCTACCTGCGCATCAATTCGTATCTGGCCACCGTGGACGACTCGGAGATCGACGGAGGCTCGAACTGGGCCGGCCGTGTCTGGGCCGGGTGGCGGGACGACTTCTGGAACGTGTCCGCCGGCGCCAAGCACGTCGGCGACTCGTTCGTGCCCCGGGTAGGCTTCGTCCGCCGCCGGGGCGTCCGCACTGGATACGCCACGGCGGGCGTCCACCACCGGCCCGGGGCGTCCGCTCTCAACGAGATCAACCCCTACGTCGAGGTGGACTGGGTTGGCGACCTGGACGGACGCATGCTGACCCGGACCCGGAGCGCGGCCCTGAGTGTCTCCTTCCGCGACGGCAGCCGCATCAGCGCCAACCTGACGGACAACTTCGAGCGCCTGGACGCTCCCTTCGCCGTCCAGGGTGACGCCGTGGTGCCGGCGGGCGACTACGCATTCCGGGAGGTGGCGTTGAGCGTCGGAACCAGCGCCGGGCGGGCGGTGTCCGGGGGCGCGCGGGTGTCCACCGGAGGGTTCTACAACGGCGATCGCACGTCGCTGTCGCTGGACGGGCTGGTGCGGGTGAGCTACAAGCTGGCGCTGGACGTCTCGGCCCAGCGGAACCGGATCGACATCCCCGGGGCTGAACCCTTCGACGCCGACGTGTACGGAGGCCGCGTGACGTTCGCCGCCAGCACGACGCTCTTCACGAGCGCGTTCCTCCAGTACAACTCGTTCACCGACGACCTGGTCACGAACCTGCGTCTCAACGTGATCCACGCCCCCCTCAGCGACCTCTTCCTGGTGTACACCGAGCGGCGCAACCGGGCGGGAGAACGGCGAACCGAGCGGTTCCTGTCGTTCAAGGTGACCAAGGCGCTGGCGTTCTAGGAGCCCTACCTGGAGCCGCTTGGCGGAGGAGGCGCCGGGGCCCCTGGAGTCGCTCCTACCGGCCCATCATCTCCGCGAAGGTCGTTTCACGATAGTCCGCGGGCACCTCGAAGACGGAGGGGTCTACCCCGCCTTCCTCGAGAGCGGTCACCTCGCTCACCGTCCGCATGAAGACCATCTGTGCGCCGCCACCGCCGCCCATCATGGCCCGGGCCAGGGCGCCCATTCCGCCCCCGGAGTCCAGCGGCTCGTCCGCGCCGTCCAGGATGGGATCCAACTCCAGCTCTCCGTCGCCCAGGATCATCACCATGCTGGTGACGGAGCGCAGCGGAATTCCGGCGAAG
>CAKZOQ010000541.1 GCA_937136445.1 uncultured Gemmatimonadota bacterium | reverse complement strand
TGTCGCCTACGTGGACGAGCGCAGGGAGCTCTTCACCTACACCCCCGACCGGCTCCTCCTGGCGCTGGCCGACGCACCGGATCTCCGACTCGGCGCCGACACGACGCTGGCCGGTGAGCCGCACCGTCGCCTTCGCGCCACCCTTGCAGAACGCTTCGACGCCGAGGTCTTCATCCAGGCCGCATCCGGCGCGCCCACCTACCTCCGCTTCACCGCCGGCCATCCCAACGACTACGGCCTCGTCCCCTGGGGACCGATGGAGGTCGGCGTCTGGTACGCGGGCTGGCGGGACTTCGACGGTCTGGCCATCCCCACCCAGTGGGACGTCGAGCGGATGGGCGTGCCGTACAAGCGCATGACAGTGCGCGATGCGGCGTTCGGTGTCGACCTCGAGCCCGACTCCTTCGCCGTGAGTGACGAGATGCGGGCCCGCTTCCTGGCCGAAGGCACCGTGCCCATGCACGAATCCCGGCCGATCCAGCCCTACGAGACGAGCGACGACGGGCTGGTGGCCGGAGGTGGCTTCGGCTTCCCCTCCGGAGCGGTGCCGACCTCCGAGGGATGGGTCCTGGTGGGGGCCGGCCAGGCCGCCTTCAACTTCCGCCAAGCGCTCCCCGCGCTGGAGTCCGCGGGTGCCGGTCCGGTGGCCCACGTGCTGGCCGCCACAGCTTCCACGGGAGACGGCGGGGTGGTGGCCGCCGCCGGTCGGGATCTCCCCATCTGGACCTCCCCGGCTGCCGAGCCCTTCGTACGTCGGATGCTCGCCGCGGGCCAGGTACGGGGGGACGTCCGGGTGGTCACAAGGCTCACCGCCCTCGGCACGGGAGCATCTCGGCTCCTCCTGGTCCCTTTCGGCCTCCCCGACACCCCGGGCTCCCTTCTCGCCTTCCACCCGGAGAGCGGCTGGCTCTGGGCCCCGGACGCCGAGGATGCCCTGGACATCCGACTCGCCCTCGAAGCGGCGCGGACGCAGGGATGGGCTCCCGTTTCGTTGGGCACCCGTCGGAGCTTCCGCACCGAGGTGCCGGGCGGGTAGGGGACTCCTCGGCGGCGGCCGCGGGCCAGGGGAGGCACCCCTTGCCGGAATCCTGCCAGGACGCGAAGGCGTCCGATTCCGCTCATCTGCCAGAGGGCTAGGGGTCGCAGCCGATCCGCTCGGTGCTCACGACGAAGTTGTCCAGGTATCGCTCCTGGGCCACCGGAGAGCCGGCGTTCCAGTAGTTCTCCACGAAGACGGCATTGACGCCGTATCCCGAGTAGGCGCCCACCCAGTTCAGCCCGGTGGCCTCCGCCTCCAGCCCCCCATCGATCCAGAGGCGGAACTCGCCGTTGGAGAGCCCGGGGTCATTCATGCGAACGAAGGCTTCGACGCAGTACCAGCTCCCGACGTGGTCCGGTGCGAAGATGGGCGTCCGGGAGGCCTGCTGGCCGAGCCATCGACGGTTGTCGTTGTAGCTCTGCGCGAGGACGGTCCCGGCCTCGTCCGTCCCGGAGGCCGGATCCAGGATCAGGTGTTCGTCCCCCGGACCGCCGGACCAGACGTGGGCGGTCATCGCCTGCCCCCAATGCTCCGGCGTGTAGAAGACGGTGGCCCGGGAGAGCTTGTTGCCGCCCCCTCCCACCCATCCCTCCTGGTTCCGGAGGTACAGGCGCCAGTAGACGGCCTGGAGGTCGCGGTCGTGGGGACCGACGCTCCTCCGGTAGCCATCGGGCCCGTCCGGGCTCCGACCCACGGCCAGGTGCAGGGCGCCGGCGTCGACCTGGCCCGGTGTCCACCGCGCCCGCATCCCCACCGACCCACCCAGGCCCACCTCGCCCGCCCGAACGAAGGAGCCGGCCTGGTCCTTCATCTCGAAGTAGCT
>CAKZOQ010000540.1 GCA_937136445.1 uncultured Gemmatimonadota bacterium | reverse complement strand
AGTGTGGCGCTCATGTCGTCCCTCCCGCGGGGTCAACGGAATCCCCGAACGGCGTATCGAGCCGACGGCGTCACCCTCGAGGACGAGGAGCTGCCCCGGGCCGACTTCCAGGTGGTGAACGCCGGGTACTTCGAGGCCATGGGGCTTCAGGTCCTGGAGGGACGGGCCCTTCACGAGACCGACCGCGCGGAAGGTGAGCCGGTGGTCGTCGTGAGCCGCGCCGTGGCGGACGCCTCCTTCCCCGCCGGGGATCCGCTGGGCCGAAGCATGGAGGTGGCCGGCGAGAGTCGGCGCATCGTCGGCGTGGTCGAGGAGGCGCTTCTGGCCCGGATCGGTCTGGAGGGGGGCGAGGGCGGAGCCATCTACCTGCCCTACCTCCAGGGGCCACGGTCCGATCCGAGCTTCGCTCTGGCGGTGCGGAGTGGAGATCCCGCCCGCCTGGCCGCCGATGTGCGGGAGGCGGTCTGGTCGGTGGAGGCAGACCAGCCGGTGGCGTCCCTCCGGACCCTGGAGGCCCACATCGCAGAGTCGCTGGCGGGTCCCCGATCCATCTCCCTCTTCCTCATCGGGATGGGGGCGGTGGCGTTGATCCTCGCCGCCATGGGCATCTACGGCGTCATGGCCCACTCGGTGGCTCGACAACGCCGGGAGATCGGGATTCGCATGGCGTTGGGTGCCGAGCGGGGTCGGGTGGTGAGGATGGTCACGCGACACGGGCTGGGTCTCGCTGGCCTGGGCATGCTCCTGGGGCTCCCCCTGGCCTGGCTCATGTATCGAGGCGTGATGCAGGCGCTGGACATCTTCGCCGGGGACGTGGGGTTGGGGTACGTGTTCTGGTTGACGGGCGCCCTCATGGCGGTGGCGGCGGTGTCGGCCTGGCTTCCGGCCCGACGGGCCAGCGGGGTCTCTCCGGTGACGGCGCTGCGCGAGGACTAGCCGGGGATGCTGCCCTCCTTCGCTGGCGGGGGATCTGGTTTCGAAATATATTGGTGTGACGAATCAAACTGATAATGGACGCGGGAGAAGCCGAGGGTGTCCCAGGTCGAGACGGTGCTGGACGCCTTCGCTCGGATTCGCTCCTCCGGACGGCCCCGGGTGGTCCGGGATCCTTCGGGCGACGGATCGGTGAGCGCCCGACAGGCCTCCATCCTGGCGCTGTTGGATCCCCGGGATCCTGCCATGGTCGGCGAGCTGGCCGAGCATGAGGGGGTGACCGCCTCGACCATGTCCCTCACCCTCAAGCGCATGGAGCGGGACGGGTTCGTGCGACGGGACCGGGACCCCGCAGATCGACGGGTGACCAACGTGCGTCTCACCGACGCGGGCCTCCGGATCCGGGACGCTCGGCGGCTCCTTGCTCCCGAACGGGTGGCAGGAATGCTCCAGCTGTTGTCTCCTGCGGAGCGCGGGGACGCCGTCCGCGGGCTACGGCTCCTGGCCACCGCCGCCGACCGGTTGGAGCGCCGGACCACTCGGGAGCTCGCGGCATGGACCGGGGCTTCCGACGAGACCCCATCCCAGGACGAGGAGCGAGGATGAGCGCCGGATATTCGGGGACCCCCCTGGCCAGGAAGCTGGGCATCAAGCAGGACCACCGAGTGGCGACGGTGGGCGCGCCGACCCACTTCCCGGCGCTCCTGGACCCGCTGCCGGAGGGTGCGACGGTGGAGGCGGACCCCGACGGGGACGGGCCCTACCCGGTGGTGGTGGTCTTCATCCCGGAGGCGTCGGTCCTGGAGGACCGCTTCCGGCGGGGCCAGGAACTCATGGACCCCCATGGTGGCCTCTGGCTCTCCTGGCCGAAGCAGTCTTCGGCGCTGGCTACGGAGCTCCGGGAATCCCACATCCGGGAACACGGCCTGGCCACCGGCCTGGTGGACAACAAGATCTGCGCCGTGGATGCCGACTGGTCCGGCCTGCGCTTCGTCGTGCGGACGGAGGATCGACCGCCCCGAACCGCCTAGCGGCGCGGGTCTCCGGGCTCCGGAGATCCCCGTCCCAACCATCTCCGGTTCCGCGGCATCGGAGGGGATGAAGCGGCAGGCCCCTCAGCGATGGCCGGAGGAGATGGGAGCGTTCCCTGAACGAGTCGAGATCGCGGTGACCGCCGAACGACCCGGAGACGAAGCCGATCTGGTCCGACGGGCCCAGGTCGGGGACGCCCAGGCGTTCGAGGCCCTGTACCGGGAGAACGCCGACCGCGTGTACGCGCTCTGCCTTCGCATGTCCGGCGACGGACAGCGGGCGGAGGAGCTGGTGCAGGACGCCTTCGTGCGGGCCTGGGAGAAGCTGGGGACCTTCCGGGGCGACGCCCGCTTCAGCACCTGGCTCCACCGGCTCACGGTGAATCTGGTGCTCCAGACGCGGCGAAGTCGGGGGCGGCGGCGGGATCGCGAGATCACCGCGCCGGACCTGGAGGGCTTCGGGCGGG
>CAKZOQ010000539.1 GCA_937136445.1 uncultured Gemmatimonadota bacterium | reverse complement strand
TCATCCAGGAGGCCAAGGAGCAGTCCATCGAGACCCTCCTGGAGGCCTGCGAGCTCAAGGAGACCGGGGACGTCCGGGCCGTGGTGGGGGTGGGGTGCATGGTCCAGCGGTACAAGGACGAACTCGAGGACGAGCTGCCGGAGGTGGACCTGTACATGGGACTCACCGACCTGGGCGAGCTGGTCCCGGAGCTCCGGCGGCGGGGACTGCTGCCCGACGCCGAGTCGGTGCCGATGATGGAGCGGCCCCTCCGCATCCTTTCCACCGCCACCACCCACACCTCGTATCTGAAGATCAGCGAGGGGTGCGACCACACCTGCGCCTTCTGCGCCATCCCACTCATGCGGGGCCTGCATCGCTCCCAGCCCGTGGCGGAGCTGGTGGCCGAGGCGAATGCACTGGGACGACAGGGGGTCCGGGAGATCAACGTGGTCTCCCAGGACACCACCTGGTACGGACGCGATCTGCGGAGGGGGCCCATGGGCACCGATGCGCCCCTCCTCACCGACCTCCTCCGCGCGCTGGTGGAAGAGACCGACGTCCCGTGGTACCGACTCTTCTACATGTACCCCTCGGGCATCACCCGGGAGATGGTGGAATTCCTGGCCTCCCAGGACCGCATCCTCCCCTACCTGGACATGCCCATCCAGCACGGGTCGGACCGCATCCTGAAGCTCATGCGGCGACCGGAGCGGCAGGAGACCATCCGGGAGCGGGTGTCCTGGCTCCGGGACGCCATCCCGGACCTGACCCTCCGGACCACGGTCATCGTGGGCTTCCCCGGGGAGACCGACGAGGACTTCCGGGAGATGCTGGACCTGCTGGAGGAGGTTGGCTTCGATCGGGTGGGGGCCTTCCCCTACTCGGTGGAGGAGGGGACGCGGGCCGCCGAGATGGACGACCACCTGGACGACTGGACCAAGAACCAGCGGCTGGAGGAACTCCTGGCGGTGCAGCGGGCCATCTCCTTCGAGAAGAACCTGGAGCAGGTGGGTCGGCGCGTGACGGCGCTGGTGGACGATGCCGGTGCCGGCGACGGAGCCGGCGAGGTGGAGGACGAGGTCCATGCCCTGGCCCGCACCCCGGGTCAGGCCGTGGACGTGGATGGGGCGACGCATCTGGTGGGCGAGAAGGCGAAGGAACTCGAGGTGGGCGACATGGTGGAGGTGGAGATCGTGGACGCCCTGGACTACGACCTGGTGGCGGAGGTGGTGTGATGGGACGGACGGTGGTGCGGTACGCGCTGGCGCTGGCGATGACGATCCTCCTGACGGCACCCGGGTCGGTGGCCGCCCAGGACCTGGCCGACTTCGACTACGAGAACCTCTCCTTCCGGGGCGTGGCGCTGGAATGGGGCTACCTCTGGCCCTCCCGGGTGGAGCCGGTGCAGACCGTGGGGCTCCGCATGGACATGGGCTACCTCGGCCCGGGCCTGCGCATCCTCCCGAACCTGGGGTACTGGTCCGGCCCCTTCGAGGCGGGGGAGGTCACCGAGCTCGAGGAGCGGGTGGCGGAGCTGGTGGTGCGCCAGACCGGCGAGCCCGCCCCGGAGGTGGACCTGGGGGGGATCGACTGGACCGACGTCCGCGTGGGCCTCGATGCCCAGGTCGTCTGGCGGGTGCCCTACGACATCCTCACCTTCGCCGGGGCCGGAGCTGCCGCCCACATCCTCAACGGCGACGGAGCGGCGCTGAACGGTACCTTCGTGGAGGATCTCCTGGACTCGGTGACCGCGGGGTTCAACCTCCACGCCGGTCTGGAGTATCCCCTGAACGAGCGGGTGCGCCTCTACGGACAGGGACGCTACGAAGTCCTGGGCGACCTCCAGTACGCCCAGCTCGGAACCGGCCTGCAGATCATGATCGGGGGTCCTGCCCCGGGAGAGACACGCACCCCATGACCGAAGCTCGACCAACCTCCCGCTGCGCCGTGGTGGGCGCCGGGGCCGTCAGCCAGATCGTCCACCTGCCCATCCTCTGCGAACGGATCGATGTCGAGGTGATGGGCGTGGTGGACGTGGATCAGCACAAGGCCGCCACCGTGGCCGGGCGCTTCCAGGTGGGGCGGGTCATGAGCTTCGAGGAGGTCCTCGAGGACGAGACGCTGGACGCCGTCGTCCTCTGCACCCCGAACCACCTCCACGAGCGGCAGACCATCGCCGCCCTGGAGGCGGGCAAGCACGTCTTCACCGAGCGACCGCTGGCCATCGACTCCGAGGGAGTGGAGCGGATCCTCGCGGTGGCCCGGGAGGCCGAGGGCGTGCTGGTGGTGGGGCTGCCCCACCGCTTCCGCCCTGAGGTGACGGCTCTCAAGAGCTTCGTGGCCAGCGGGGACCTCGGAGACATCTACGCCATGCGGGGGAGCTGGCTCACCCGCGAGGTCCGGCGAAAGCGGGCCACCTGGCGGGACGATCCGAAGCGCTCGGGGGGCGGCGCCCTCATGGAGTTGGGCATCCCCGCGCTGGACCTCTGCCTCTGGATGGCGGGCTACCCCACGGTGGATCGGGTGAGCTGCACCCTCCACAACGGGGAGACGCCGGTGGAGGACGCCGCGAGCATCCAGGCATCCACCTCCGACGGCGCGGTCCTCTCGGTGGAGGTGAGCAACCAGTACTTCGCCGGGGACGACCGCTTCTACGCCCGGCTCATGGGCACCGAGGGGTCGGGGTCCATTCCCCCCCTCACGGTCTACCGGAAGCTGGGTGGCCGGCCGCTGGACGTGACCCCCATCCAGCCCCGTCCCCGTGGGGGCGAGAACCCCTACACCAACGCCTACCGACGCCACCTGGACCACTTCGTCCGGGCCATCCATGGCGAGGCGGAGGCGCCGGTCCCGGAGGAGCAGCTTCTCCTCCAGCGACTCATCGAGGCTGCGTACCGCTCCGCCGACTCCGGCGAGGAGATCTCGCTGTAGGCAGGCTCGCCGCCCTCTCCGCCGGCCTCCTCTTCCTGGCCCACCCTCCCTTCGACGTCGCCGTCCTGGCCTTCGTCGGGACGGCACCGCTGGGCCTCCTTCTGTACCGGGCACCACCGGGTTCCTCCGGACGCCGTCGAGCCGCCCGTGGTTGGGCCCTCTTCGGTGCCCTCTACTTCGGGTTGGCCCTGGCGTGGCTCCCGGCCACCCTCTTCCGCTTCTCTCCGTGGGCCACCCCCGGAGCGGTGCTGGTGGTGGCCCTCCTGGCCCTCATCCTCGGCGCGGCGGGGTGGGCGGGCCACGCC
>CAKZOQ010000538.1 GCA_937136445.1 uncultured Gemmatimonadota bacterium | reverse complement strand
AGATCCTCGCCGCCGGCGCCGACGGGGTGACGCTGCCCCACATCCGCGACGTGGACGAGGCCCGGACCGCCATCTCCTTCTTCGAGGGCCAGGACGTCTGGTCCCCGGACAACCCCGACGGGACCGTCCTCGCCATGATCATGCTGGAGGACCCCCGGGCCATCGAACAGCTCGACCAGATCATCGGGCTTGGCGGCTACTCGGTCCTGGCCTGCGGCATCGGAAGCCTCACCGGAGCCCTGGACGGCGATGGGGAACAGGCCGAAGCCATGTGCGCCGAAGTCCGTGATCGGGGCCAGGCCGCGGGCTACGCCAGCGTCATCACCGCCAACGCCGGCAACATCGAGCAGCGGGTGGAGGAGGGGCACCTGGCCCTCCTGATGTTCGGCGCAGAGGCCGACGACGTCATCCGGACGGGGATGGAGCTGGCGGGGCGGTAGGGCGCCGTCGTCATGCCTCCACTCGTCAGCCCTCCGGCAGTTCCCCGTTCAGTTCCGCGTACACCTGCTGGATGGCGCGGGGCTTCTGGCTGCTCACCAACGACCAGTCTTCGAGCTCGCCCATGTCCGCCTGGGCCTGGGCCTCCTCCAGGCTGAGCCCCATCTCGTGGAGGCGCGTGGCCTCCTGGACCACGGTGGCCACCGCGTCCCGGTAGGTCCGCAGCTCTTCCTCGAGGATCTCCGGGGATTCCACGAAGCCGTGGCCGGGGACGTAGGTCTCCACGTCCATGGCCAGGGCGGCGTCCAGCATCTCCACCCACTCGCTGGGATACGCCGACCGCATGGCAGGGAAGACCCGATTCAGGTAGGCCTCGCTCAGAAAGAGGACTGATTCCTCGGGGAGGTGGACCGCCAGGTCACCGCCGGTGTGGGCCCGACCCAGAAAGAGGATCTCCACCGTGGTGCCGCCCAGCTCCAGGACCTGCCCATCGTCCACGAGGACGGTGGCCATGGGAAAGGGGTCGGCGTCGTCGGGCCGGTCGGCGGCCATGGCCTCCAGGTTGGCGGCGGAGGTGGGGTGGGCGTACACCTCCACTTCGGAGGAGAAGGCCGCGTTGCCGGCCGTGTGATCCCCGTGGTCGGAGCCGATGACCAGGTGGGTGACGGGCTCGTCGGTGACCTCGCCGATGTGGGCCAGGAGACGCTCCGTCTCCTCCCGGCTCCCCTGGCCGTCCGCCACCAGCACGCCCTCGGAGGTGACGACGAAGAGGCTCACCGTGGTGAAGAGCTCGTCGCCGGCGCTCCGGAGCTGCTCGTAGGTGTAGACGTCGGGCGCCACCTCCTGGACCCGGGGGAAGTCGGCCTCGGTGTAGCCCCGCTCGAAGGGATCGGCGGTGCGCGGGACGTCCTGGTCGGTGGCCTGAAGCTGCGGAGCCTCCTCCTCGGCCCCGTCCAGGGCGGATTCGGCCGATTCTCCTCCGCACCCCGCCACGGCCAGGGTGGCGGCCAGGAGGAGACCACCGGACCGGACGACGCCACGGGACGGACGGGAGAGCCCGGACCGGAGGGAAGGGAGGGGGACGAGGCTCGGGTCCATGCGCGGCTCCGGGAACGAGGAGATCGAAGGAGAGGCCAACCTACCACTCCGAAGGCCGGAGTCGCCACGGGCCCCACTCTCCCACGCCCCCCCGGAATACCTTGCGCCCCAAGCCGCCTGCGGCGTACCGTCGCAGCCTGTCGTCCGTGCGCGAAGGAGTCTCGGCCCCCAAGGCCGCGCACCCTTCCCACCTCCATCGCCCGAACCCCCGAGGGACGCATGACCGAACGGGTCCCGATCTACCGCACCAGCCCTGCACGCCGAGGCGCAGCCATGATCCTCGCTGCCCTTCTGGCGGCCTGCTCCGCAGACGCCGGCTCCGAAGCCGAAGCCGACGCGGCAGGAGCCACCGCCGAGGCCGCCGCCCCGACCTCTTCGCAGGACATGGCGCAGGAGGTGGATCCCACCACCCTGCCCAACCCCTTCCAGATGACGGACACCACCTTCGGGCAGTCGTCCGCCGGACGGGAGTTCGGAGCGGTGAGCGCCATCTTCCCCGCCCCGGACGGCCAATCCATCTGGGTGGCGGAGCGCTGCGGCGCCAACGTCTGCCTGGACGCCGACGTGGACCCGGTGATGCGCTTCGACCTGGAGGGCAACCTCCTGACCTCCTTCGGTCAGGGGCTCTTCGCCTGGCCCCACGGAATGTTCGTGGAGGAGGACGGGAGCGTCTGGGTGGCCGACGCCACCGGCTACGCCG
>CAKZOQ010000537.1 GCA_937136445.1 uncultured Gemmatimonadota bacterium | reverse complement strand
GCGGCGGTGCTCCTGTGAGCATCGTGCTCCACGACCTCCACAAGTCCTTCGGCGAGAAGGAGGTCCTGCGAGGCTTCTCGCTGGAGGTGGAGGAAGGCCAGACCCTCTCCATCATCGGCGGCTCGGGAGCCGGGAAGTCGGTGACCCTGAAACACATCGTGGGGCTTCACCAGCCGGACTCCGGTGAGGTGTGGGTGGACGGAAAGGCCGTCTCCCACCTCAACCAGGAGGCTCTCTACGAGCTCCGGCGGCAGGTGGGCTACGTCTTTCAGTTCGCCGCCCTCTTCGACTCCATGACGGTGCAGGAGAACGTGGGGATGGGCCTTCGACGCATCGAGGGAATGTCGGAGTCGGACATCGCCGAGCGCGTCGGGGAATGCCTGGCGCTGGTGGAGCTGGAGGGCTATGGGAGCCACCTTCCGTCGGAGCTCTCCGGGGGCCAGCGCAAGCGGGTGGGGCTGGCCCGGGCCATCGCCACCGAGCCGGGCTACCTTCTCTACGACGAACCCACCACCGGCCTCGACCCCGTCACCACGGCCGTCATCGACCGACTCATCAAGCGCATGCGGGAGCAACTGGGCGTCACGGGACTGGTCATCACCCACGACATGACCAGCGCCTACCGCATCTCGGACCGGATCGCCATGCTCTACGAGGGGCGGGTCCGATTCGAGGGGACGCCGGACGAGCTCAAGGCCTGCGAAGACCCCGTGGTCCGAGGATTCATCCAAGGAGACCCCGACCTGATGGCACAGAAATGAACCAGCGACGTGATTTCATGGTCGGGCTGGTGATCCTCGCGGGTCTGGTGGTGGCCGCGGCGGGCACCCTCTGGCTGGAGGGGACCAACTGGGGTCGACCCGACGTGGTGGTGGAGGTCCTCCTCCGCGACGTCTCCCAGCTCGCCGAGGGGAACGCGGTGAAGTTCCGCGGCGTGCAGGTGGGCCAGGTCCGGCGCATCGGGGTGGAGCCCGGGGGCGAGGCCGTGCGCGTCACGCTTCGTCTCGACACCGAGCTCCCGCCCAGCGAGGAGATCGCCGGGGTGGTGCTGGCGCCGGAGTCGTTCTTCGGCGACTGGCAGGCCGAGATCGTGGGGCCGGATCGATACCCCAACTTCTCCTTCTACGAAGTGCCCCAGACCGAGATGGGGCGGGACACGGTGGTCCTGGGCGGATACGCCCTCCCCGAGCTCTCCCGCCTCACCGCATCGGCGGAGCAGATCTCCGACAACGTGGCGGAGCTCTCCAGCCGCCTGGAGGTGGCCTTCAACCAGGAGACGGCGCAGAATCTGGCCGCGGCCATCGGCAACGTCGAGGTGCTCACCCGCGACCTCAGGGAGTTCATCTCCCGGGAATCGGAATCCACCTCCCAGCTCACCGCCAAGGCCGACAGCGCCCTCCGGGAGATCCAGGCGGCGTCGGAGGTGGCGCGCCGGTCCTTCGAGCGCGTGGAAGGGGTGCTCAGCGACAGCCAGGTGGACTCCATCGTGGGGAACGTCGCCCGGGCTACGGGCAGCATCCAGGAGATCGCAGGGAGTCTCTCCGGCTCCTCCGAGAACCTGTCCAACACGCTCCGTCGGGCCGACTCGACCTTCGCCCGCCTGGACCGCCTCACCGCGACCGTCGCCGCCGGAGAGGGGACCATCGGTCGTCTCTTCGTGGACTCCACGCTGGCGGTGCGCACGGCCGACGTCCTGGAGCAGTTGGACCTCCTCCTTCAGGACCTCCGGGAGAACCCCCGTCGATATGTCCGTCTCTCCATCTTCTAGCCCCACCCCGGTGGACACCGGTTCCGACGGCCCGCGTGTGGAGCGGAGCGCCGGGGGCGTGGTGCTCCGGGAGACCGACGGGGCGCTCCACGTCCTCGTGATCCGGGACCCCTACCGCAACTGGGGTCTGCCCAAGGGGCATCTGGAGGCGGGGGAGAGCCTCAGCGAAGCCGCCCTCCGCGAGGTGCTGGAGGAGACGGGGCTGGACCAGGTGGTTCTGGGCGAGGAGCTCTCCACCATCGACTGGTACTTCCGGCTGGACGGGGTGCTGATCCACAAATTCTGCACCTTCTTCCTCATGCGATCCCCCGGAGGCGACGCTGCGCCGGAGACCGACGAGGGCATCACCGCCTGCGTCTGGATCCCGCTGGACGAGGTGGACGAACGCATCACCTACGACAACGCCCGCTCGGTGGTGGTGGAGGCCCGCGAGGCCCTCCGGTCCGGGTCGTTGGCGTTGCCGGGCTGAGGTGTGGAGCGCTTCTCCGGACCCACCGGTCGCGTCCTGGAAGGGGTCGCCGTGGTCCTGGTCCTGGGCCTCTTCCTCTTCGGACTCCGGGACCTGCTGAACCCCTTTCTCCTATTCTTCGTCCTCTGGGCGGTCCTGGTCCCCTTCCGGTCGTCGCCGGCCTATGGGGCGCTCCTGGGGACGGCGGCGGTGCTCACGCTCTTCTGGGTGCTCTCCACCACGGGCTCCCTTCTGGCGCCCTTCGTTCTGGCGCTGGTGCTGGCCTACGTCCTGGACCCCCTGGTGGATTGGCTGGGGGACCGGGGGGTGCCTCGGGTCTGGGGGATCCTCCTCCTCACCCTGCCGGCGGTGGGCCTGTTGGCGCTGGTGATCTTCGTGGCCATCCCCGCAGCGGCGGAGGAGGTGAGCCAGGTCCTTCAGCGCCTGCCGGAGCTGAGCCGCCGCATCGCCGACTGGTTGGAGCGGGCCCAGACGGAGCTGCTCGGAGTGGACCTCCCCCTCCTGGATGAGGAGGCCATCCTGGTGCGCCTCCGGGAGGTGGACCAGGACACGGTGGTCACCTTCCTGGACGACCGCCGTTCCGATCTGGCGGACTGGGCGTGGACGGGCGTCGTGGGGGTGGGGCGGGGGCTGGGCGCCGTCGTGGGCATCCTCAGCTACCTGGTCCTCACCCCCGTCCTGACCTTCTACCTCCTCCGGGACTGGGACCGCCTCACCGCGCGCCTGGCGGAGCTCATTCCGGAGCCCCGTC
>CAKZOQ010000536.1 GCA_937136445.1 uncultured Gemmatimonadota bacterium | reverse complement strand
CTCTTCCTCAAGAGCCTGGGGAACGTGAGCCGGGTGGACCTGGGCATCCAGACCGACGGGATCGCCACCTTCGCCCTCTCTCCCGAGCTGAACGGCTACGAGCCCGAGCGCTCCCAGGCCCTCTTCCAGGAGGTGGAGGCGGAGCTGGAGGCGCTCCCGCAGGTGAGCCAGGCGACGGCCTCCATGGTTCCCATCCTGGCAGGCAGCTCCTGGGGCACCTCGGTCTCCGTGGAAGGCTTCCAGTGGGAGCCCGGGGTGGACGCCGGCACCCGCTTCACCCGGGTGGGCCCCGGCTTCTTCGCCACCATGGGCGTGCCCCTCATGAGCGGCCGGGAGTTCACCGACAGCGACGCCCTCGGCGCGCCGGAGGTGGCGGTGGTGAACGAGACCTTCGCCGAGAAGTTCGGCCTGGACGCCCGGAACGCTCCGGGCACCTTCATGTCCGACGACGGCTCCAACGAGGACTCGCTGAACATCCAGATCGTCGGCGTGGTGCAGGACGTGGCCTACAACGACGTGAAGACGCCGGCCCAGCCGGTGCTCTACCTGGCCTACCGCCAGGCCGAGACGTTGGGCAGCCTCTTCTTCTACGCCCGGACCGAGGGTGATCCGGGGCCGGTGCTCCGCGCCGTGCAGCCCCTGGTCAACCGGCTGGATCCGAACCTGCCGGTGGAGGAGCTCAAGACCATGCAGGCCCAGGTGGAGGAAAGCGTCTTCCTGGACCGGTTCATCAGCATCCTCTCCGCGGCCTTCGCGGTGCTGGCCACCCTCCTGGCCGCCGTGGGACTCTACGGGGTCCTGGCCTACACGGTGGCACAGCGCACCCGGGAGATCGGGCTCCGCATGGCGTTGGGCGCCGGGCGGGCCAACGTGCAGCGTCTGGTCCTGAAGCAGGTGGGCCGGATGCTCATATTCGGCGGGATCGTGGGGCTGGTGGCCGCCTTCTTCCTGGGGCGTGTGGCCCAGTCGCTCCTCTTCGGGATGGAGGGGGTGGATCCGGTGGTGCTCTCGGTGACGACGGCGCTCCTGGCGGCGGTGGCCATGGGGGCCGGCTACATCCCGGCGCTCCGGGCCTCCCGGGTGGATCCCATGGAGGCGCTGCGCTACGAGTGAGGGCTGTGGCGCAGGCGCTGGGTGGGGCCCAGGTTGGGTGCCGACCCCCGTCCGTCCGTCCGCTGGAGCCCCGTCATGCGCCTCGCCCGTCCGGTCGTCCTGCTCGTCGCCCTCGTCCTCGCTCCGGGACTCCCGTGGGGAGGCGGTCCGGTGGGGCTGTCGGCCCAGGATCGGCTCCTGGAGGTGGAGGACCTCTTCGGCGTCGCCGAGGTGGGGGCCCCGGCGGTGCGCCCGGACGGCGCCTGGATCGCCTACACGGTCTCCACCACCTCACTGCACGAGGGCGCGTCCGAGACCCGGATCTGGATGAGCGCCGCCGACGGCTCGGAGCACCTCCCCATGACCCGCTCGGGTTCCTCCGCCGGGAGCCCGGCCTGGAGCCCCGACGGCCGGTGGCTCACCTTCACCGCGGCCCGGGACGGCGGTGCCACGCAGGTCTGGGGCCTCGACACCCGGGGTGGCGAGGCCCGCCCCCTCACCGAGGTCGAACAGGGGGTCCGCAGCTACGCCTGGTCGCCCGACGCCACCCGCCTTCTTCTCGAGATCCGCGATCCGGAGGAGGACTCGTCCTGGATCTTCGAGGAGGGCGAGGCCGACGCCGGCGAGTCCGAGGAGGCGCCCCCCGAGCCCTGGGTGGTGGACCGCCTCCAGTTCAAACGCGACGGGATCGGCTACCTCACCGGCACCCGCCGTACCCACCTCTACCTGCTGGAGCTGGAGTCCGGCGAGCTCCGGCAGCTCACCACCGGCCGCTGGGACGAGGGCGATGCCGTCTGGAGCCCCGACGGCACCCGAGTCGCCTTCGTGAGCAACCGCACGGAGGACCCGGACGCCAACCAGAACACCGACCTCTGGGTGGTCCGCGCCGACCTCGAAGAACCCACCTCGGACCCCCTCCGCGTCACCGCCCACCGGGGCTCCGAGCGCAGCCCCGCGTGGAGCCCCGACGGGCGGACGCTGGCCTACGTCGCCACGACGGACGTGGAGGCCATCTGGTACGCCACCAACCACCTGGCCATCGCCGCCGCCGACGGCTCCCAGGCCCACGCCGCTCCCCGCCTCCTGACCCGGGAGCTGGACCGGAACGTCCGCTCTCCCCGCTGGAGCGACGACGGCGGCTGGATCTGGTTCGGCCTCGAGGACGGCGGCATGGACCACCTCGCCCGCCTCCGCCCCGACGGCTCCGGCCTGGAGCGGCCCGTCCGCGGCCCGCAGTCGGCCTTCGGATTCGACTGGTCCGGCGGGACCTTCGCCCTCCAGTCCAACACCCTGGATCGGCCGGCGGAGATCTACGTCGCGCCGGAGCTCGCCGACGGAGCCTCCACCGACGCCGCCGAAGGGTACGCCCACCCCGACGATCTGCGCCGGGTGACGGAGCACAACGACGCCTTCCTGGCCTCGGTGCGGGAGAGCGAGACCCGCACCATCCGGTTCGCCTCCGAAGACGGTACCCCCATCGAGGGCTTCGTCACCTTCCCTCCGGACTACGATCCGGACGCGGCGGAGCCGTCCCGCCTCCCGGTGCTCCTCCGCATCCACGGCGGCCCGGTGAGCCAGTACCGGCACCGCTGGTCCTTCGACCATCAGCTCTTCGCCGCCCACGGCTACCTGGTGGTGTACGTGAATCCCAGGGGCTCGTCCGGCTATGGACAGGCCTTCAGCGAGGCGATCTTCGCCGACTGGGGCACGAAGGACTTCCAGGACGTCATGGCGGCGGTGGACCACGTCGTGGAGCGGGGGTGGGGCGACGAGGACCGCCTCGGGGTGGGGGGCTGGTCGTATGGAGGCATCCTCACCAACTACGTCATCACCCAGACCGACCGCTTCGACGCCGCCATCACCGGCGCCAGCGAGGTCCTCTACATCGCCAACTACGGCCACGACCACTACCAGTACTGGTGGGAGGCGGAGCTCGGGCTTCCCTGGGAGGGCGACAACCGGGAGACGTGGGAGCGCATCAGCCCCTTCAACCGGGCCCACCTGGTCACCACCCCGACCCTGATCATGGGGGGCGAGGACGACTGGAACGTTCCCATTCACAACTCGGAGCAGCTCTACCAGGTCCTGAGGCGGGTCGGGACGCCCACCCAGCTCGTGGTCTATCCCGGTCAGAGCCACGGCCTCCGGGAACCGGCCTACCAGAAGGACCGCCTGCTCCGCTACCTCGACTGGTACGATCGCTGGGTCCTGGGGGAGCAGGATCCGGCAGGGACGGGCGGCGAACGGGAGCCGAGCGACCGTACCTCCGGCACGGGGCCCGGCGCCGGACGCTAGTCCTCCGGCTCCTCCAGGATCTCGATGACCTCCACCTCCCACTCCGGCCCCTCGATGCGCAGACGCGCCACCGTCACCGGCTTGTCGAAGCGCTGGGGGCCGGCGCTCCCGGGGTTGAGCCAGAGGACGCCGTCGCGTTCCTCCACATGGGGCAGGTGGGTGTGCCCGGTGACGATGACGTCGATGCCGGCGGCCTCCGGATCCAGCGCCAACTCCTCGGCGATGTGAAGCACGTACGCCACCGGACCCTCGGGGCCATCGTCGGCCAGCAGGCCGTCGTCCGACCCCAGGTCCACCATCACGTCGTGGGCGATGGCGTCGCGAACCTCGCCGCTGTCGGTGTTGCCCCACACGGCATGGACCGGGGCCAGCGTGCTCAGCTCCTCCAGGATGGAGAGCTCCCCCACGTCGCCGGCGTGAAGGATGATGTCCGAGCCCTGGAGGGCTTCCATGGCCTCGGGGCGGAGGAGTCCGTGGGTGTCGGAGACGACGCCGATGGTGCGCATGGAGGGCGGGGGTGGGAGCGCGGAAGAACGTGGTTCTGCAAGGTGGCGAGGCGTCGGCCTGGGCTCCAGTCCGCCCGAAGGCTAGGTTGGCGGCCATGAATCTCCCCTTCCACACCCTCGACGTCTTCACCGATCGCGTCTTCGGCGGCAACCCGCTGGGCGTCTTTCCCGACGCCATGCACCTCTCCACCGACCTCATGCAGCGCATCGCCCTGGAGATGAGCCTCTCGGAGACGGTCTTCCTGGGCCCTCCCGAAGCCGGGGGGGACGCCCGGGTGCGCATCTTCACCCCGGGCGTGGAGGTCCCCTTCGCCGGACACCCCACCGTGGGCACCGCGGTCTTCCTCGCCGCCCGCCTCCCGGATGCGCCGGAGGAGGGGACGGTGGAGCTGGTCCTGGAGGAGAACGTGGGGCCGGTGCCGGTGGAGGTCCGTTTCGAGGCCGGACGCCCCGTCTTCGCCCGCTTCACCACCGCCCTTCCGCCGGAGCACCGACCCTCCCCCTGGAGCGCCCGGGAGCTGGCGGCCATGGTGGGGCTGGAGCCCTCCGACCTCCCGGAGAAGGGGATGGCGGGCGCCGGCCACGGGACGTCCTTCCTGGAGCCGCAGATGGTCTCCTGCGGGCTCCCCTACCACGTGCTTCCCGTGGCCACCGTGTCGGCGGTGCGACGGGCTGCGCTGGACACCGGCGCCTGGTCCCGCATGCTGGCCGACTCCTGGGCCCACCATGTCTACGTCATCTGCCCCTGGACCGCCGAAGAGGATCGCGCGGGCGTCGATGAGCCGGACCAGGACCCGGTGGACGTGCGGGTCCGGATGTTCGCCCCCGGCTCCGGGGTCCCGGAGGATCCCGCCACCGGATCGGCGGCGGCGGCGCTGGGCGGCTACCTGTCTGCCGCCGACGGGCGGACCGAGGGAACGCTGAGCTGGGTGGTGGCCCAGGGCGAGGAGATGGGACGCCCCAGCCGGCTCTACGTGGAGGCCGACCGGCACAATGGCGAGACGGTGGCCATCCGGGTGGGCGGGAGCGCCGTCGAAGTCCTCACGGGACGGATGGTCCTCCCGGACATCGGTCTCTGAGGCCGGCAGACCCCGGACTCCGAGCCCGGGTCAGGATCAGCTCGCCAGGGCCTTCCGGAGGCTGTCGAGGCTGGACAGCGTCTCCACGCCCTTGGGCAGCTCCGAGCGCTTCAGCTTCGACGCCGCCGCGCCCCCCACCAGCACCCGGACCGACGACGGAAGTCGATCCCGCAGCGTGCGGAGGGATTTCACCGCAGCCTCGTTGTGCGCCGGATTCACCAGACTCAGGGCGACGGCCCGAGCATCCACCGTCTCCGCTCCGTCCACCACGTTCTCCGCGGGCAGGTCCACACCCAGATCGCTCACCTGCCAGCCGGCCATGGCGGCGGCGGCAGCCACGAGCTTGGTACCCAGGCCGTGACGTTCCTCCGTGAGGGTCGCCACCACCAGCCGAGGGCCCCGGGCCTTGGCCACCATGGGCTCGGTGAGCCAGGAGAGGACCCGCTCGGTCACCTGGACGGCGAGGTGTTCCTGGGCGGGGTTGAGGTCTCCGGCCCTCCAGGCGTCGCCGATGCGATGCATGAGGGGCACGACGATGTCTTCGAGGAAAGCCACGGCCCCGACGGTCACGACGGCCCGCCGGAGGGTGTACTCCAGCTCGCTGTCGTTCATCACGGTGACGAAGTGATAGGCGGTGTCCACGATCCGGTCCACGGAGAGGGCCGCCGAGCCGTTGGTGCGCGTTTCGGGCTGGGTGGCCTCGCGATCCTCGGTGAGAAGGGCCTTGGCTTCGTCGTCGGAGAGCTCCGCCACCTGGCTGATGGCACGACCGGCCTCGGTGAGCTTCCGGAGCCGGGTGAGCTTCTCGACCTGTTCGTCGTTGTAGAGGCGTTGTCCCCCGTCGGAACGGGCGGGATCCACCACCCCGTAGCGCCGTTCCCAGGCGCGAAGGGTGGCCGGAGTGAGCCCGGTACGCTGGGAGGCGACACGGATGGGATGACGGGGCGCGGTGACTTTATCCATGGAGGAATGATACCGCGGCGTCGAAGTCTCGTCAAACATTCACCCTGCACACACCCTCGACAAGACCTCATATC
>CAKZOQ010000535.1 GCA_937136445.1 uncultured Gemmatimonadota bacterium | reverse complement strand
TCACCACCCGCGAGATGGGTCACGGCCTGGGGCTGTCCATCTGCCACTCGGTGGTGGAGAAGCACGGCGGGCACATCCTGGTGGAGTCCGAGTTGGGCGCAGGCTCCGCCTTCACCGTCTACCTTCCCGTAGGCGCGGAGGATGCGGGTTCGGATCCACCTCCGGCGGAGTGAGCCAGGGGCCTTCGAGCACGAGGGTTCCGGGCCTGGACGTGCAGATCGCCCGCGGGTGTACGTGGATGCTCCTGGAGGGCGACGCGAGCTTGCCGTCCGCCGGGATGGGGTCGAATACTGAGGGGTTCGCCCCTCCCCCGATCCGGAGTCCCCATGCACCCCGGTGTTGTCTCCCTCCTGCCGTCGCGTCCGTCGATGGCGGGGTTGTTCTCCGTCCCGTCCGCCCTCGTGGTGGCGGTTCTGACGGCGATGCCTCTGGCCGCCCAGACCGACAAGGCCGCCGTCTCCGACTTCATCGAGGAGCGCCAGACCCGATACGGGGACATGGCCCAGGAGATCTGGGACCTGGCGGAGCTGGGCTACCAGGAGGAGGAGAGCGTCGCCCTCCTGGCCGGAGAGCTGGAGGCGGAGGGCTTCGAGGTCCGCCACGGGGTCGCCGACATCCCCACCGCCTTCGTCGCCGAGTACTCGGTGGGGTCCGGGGGTCCGGTGGTGGGCATCCTCGCCGAGTTCGACGCCCTCCCCGGCATCAACCAGGATCGGACGCCGGTGCGGAGCCCCATCGAGGGGAGGGCCGCCGGACATGCGTGTGGGCACCACGTCTACGGCACCGGCTCGGTGGCGGCGGCGGTGGCGGTCCGGCACTGGATGGAGGAGACGGGGAGGCCGGGCGTCATCCGGCTCTATGGGACGCCTGCGGAGGAGGGCGGGGCCGGGAAGGTCTACATGGTCCGTGCCGGCCTCTTCGACGACGTGGACATCGTCCTGAACTGGCACCCCAGCGACCAGAACGACGCCGGCGCCGGGAGCAGCCTCTCCAACAAGAGCGCCAAGTTCCGGTTCAGCGGGGTGAGCGCCCACGCCGCCGGAGCGCCGGAGCGCGGTCGCTCGGCGCTGGACGGGGTGGAGGCGATGAACCACATGGTGAACCTGATGCGCGAGCACGTCCCCCAGGAAACCCGCATCCACTACGTCATCACCTCCGGGGGCTCGGCGCCCAACGTCGTCCCGGACTTCGCCGAGGTCTTCTACTACGTGCGAAACCCGGATCCGGCCCGGGTGGCCTCCATTTTCGAGCGGGTGGCGACGGCCGCCGAGGGTGCGGCCCTGGGCACCGGCACCACGGTGGAGTACGAGATCATCCACGGCGTCTACAACGTCCTTCCCAACGCGACGTTGCAGGAGGCCATGCACGCCAACCTGGAGCGGGTGGGCGGCGTCCACTACGACGACGAGGAGTGGGACTTCGCGGAGGTACTCCACGAGAGCTTCGACGACCCTCCGCCGCTGGAGAGCGCTGCGGAGGTGCAGCCCTTTTCGGTCCGGGAGGAGGCCGGTGCCTACTCCACCGACGTGGCGGACGTGAGCTGGATGGTCCCCACCGGGGGGATGGGGTCGGCCACCTGGGTCCCCGGCACGGCGGCGCACTCCTGGCAGGCGGTGGCGGCCGGCGGGACGCCCATCGGGACCAAGGGCATGGTGGTGGCGGCGAAGACGTTGGCCATGACGGCCATGGACCTCTTCACCGACCCGGAGCTGGTGGAAGCGGCGCAGGCCGAACACCAGGGTCGCGTTCCCGACGGCTGGACGTACGAATCGCTCCTGGGTGATCGGCCGCCGCCGCTGGACTACCGGGCTCCGGCGAATCCCGGCGGGTGAGCACCCGGGCGGTCCTCGGCGCGTTGGTCGGCACGGCGCTCGGGCTGGCCTCCGGCCTCGCCGCGCCGGGGCAGCTCTCCGCCCAGGATCGGCTGGTGGCTTCCGGGACCGGGGACGCCTGTGTCCGCCCCCTCCGCGTCTCGGGGCTCGTCCTCACCGAGGCCGGCGTCCCCCGCAGCGACGCTTCGGTGAGCCTGCCGGGGCTCCAGCGGAGGGTCGTGACGAACGCCGCGGGGCGGGTGGATCTGGGGCCGGTGTGTCCCGGTCGCTACCGGGTGCTGGCGTCGTTCCTGGGCTACGGAACCGAGGACGCGGTCCACGACCTTCGCGCGGATACCACGCTCCGGCTGACTCTTCGTCTGGAGGCCGTCGCGCTGGAGGGGATGCGGGTGGAGGTCCAGCCCGTCCTCCTGCGACTGGAGGAACGGCGGACCGCCCACGCCGGCCCCTCGGCGTTCTTCGACTGGCGCGACTTCCGGGGGGCCGCCCTCCCCGCCGACATCCCTCGATGGGTGGTGCGCCTCGCCGGAGCGACGCTGGTGGCGTGCGGCGACGCCTACTGGGGGACGGCCAACTGCTTCGTGGACCGGCGACGGATCCGGCCGGTGGAGACCTGCGTGGACGAGTCGGAGTCCGTCTCCCGGGCGGCGGCGCTGGCCCGCCTCCCCCGGGAAGACATCGGACGGGCCGAATTCTACCGTCGGGAGGGGGTGCTCAAGCTCTACACCAAGGAGTTCCTGGCCCGGGCGGCCATGTCTCCCTGGCTCGTGGGGCCCGCGGCCGCCGAGTGCTGATGCGAGCGCGGGATGGAGGCCGCCGTCAGCCCCGGGCGTCCCAGGGACCCTGGATGGCCACCGTCAGACCGTCGGCCTGGATGTTCACGAAGAGGGTGGTGCCGTCGGGAGAGAAGCAGGCGCCGGCCAGCTCCGAGTTGCTGCCCGCGCACCGGGCGAACTTGTAGAGCTCACCTTCGGGGGTGACCCCCACCAGGAAGTCCTCGCCGGTTCCGTCCTCGCAGACGATGAGGTCGCCCCAGGGGCTCATGCAGAGGTTGTCGGCGTTCTCCACCAGGGTGCCGTCGTTGGGCTCCACGAAGAGCTCGAGGATGCCCGACGGTCCGCCGGCCGCCTCCTGCCCCTCGTCGGCACCGGGGGTGTACCGCCAGATCTGCCCCTTCTCCGCCTGGCCGCCGTTGGTGCAGGCGAAGTAGATGGCGCCGTCCCCGTACCACATGCCCTCGCCACGTGCGAAGCGGGCCGCTCCCGCCTCCCAGCCCCGCAGACGCAGGTCGTCCTCCGGGGCGTCGATCTCGTCCAGGTCGATCCAGGTGGTCCGATACCGCTGGCCCACCGGCACCCGTTGCCGCTCCCAGTTCCGCGTGTCCAGCGAGGGCCGGTCCACCACCGCCAACGCCTGGAGCCGCCCACCTGCGGTGAGCTCGCCCGGGGTGTTCGGGATGAACCGGTAGATGAGGGAGTCACCTCGGTCCTCAGTCTGGTAGACGATCCCCGAGTCGGGGTGGACGGCGACGGCCTCGTGGTTGAAGCGGCCCATGGCGGTAAGGGCCACCGGCTGGACCGGGAGCCCGTCCATGCTCGCCGGGACCTCGAAGTTGTAGCCGTGGTCGCGGCGGAGCCCCTCCTCGCCGGCACGGGCCGTGGTCTCCTCACAGGTGATCCAGGTGCCCCAGGGCGTCGGGCCGCCGGCGCAGTTTCGTATGGTGCCTGCCAGGGAGAGCCGTTCTTCGACCGTGGTGAGGGTGCGCGTATCCACCAGGAGGTTGGTGGTCCCGCCCAGGGCCGGTCGGGACTCGCCGGGATCGTAGCAGGCCCCGGGCTGGAGCGTCTCCACCCCCAGGAAGGGGTCGGCCTCGCCGCCGAAGGGCCCCTCCTCGTCCGCGTCGTCGGCGCTGTTCTCATGGTTGCGCACCAGGAGGGTGTGGCCGTCGGGTCCCGGGAAGGCCGCCATCCCGTCGGGGGCCGCCGGTACCCGGAAGCCGTCGGCCATCCGGTCTCCGGCTCTGGAGATGATCCGGTACCGGAAGCCCTCGGGAAGGTCCAGGATGCCGTCCGGGTCGGCTACCAGCGGACCGAAGCCGTCGGCGATCCCGGTGGCCAGGAGGGATCGGGGCTGGGCGAAGAGTCGGTCCAGACCGCCGAAGCCCAGGGAGACGGCCGCGGCGCTCTGCAGGAAGTGGCGACGGGAGATGCGGGGCATGGTCGGCTGCGCTGAAGGATCCGAAGGGCAAGACACGACGAAGGTAGCTCCGCCCGCGGCGGTTCCGCATGAAGGTGCGGTCACGATTCGGTACCTGATTCCCCTGGGAAGCAGCGACCCCGGAGGCTGTCCCCCCCGGGCTCGCGGGGCTTACATGGCCGGAACCAGCCGCACCAGGCGGGAGGGCGCCTCTTCGTTCTCCAGCGCCACGTAGATGTAGCCGTCGGGTCCCTGTTCCAGGTCCCGCACCCGAGCCACGTTCAGGAGGAGCGTCTCCTCCCGGACGACCTCCTCGCCGTCCATCTCCAGCCGAGCGATCTGCGTCCCGCTCAGGCCGCCGTTGAAGAGGTCACCTTGCCACTCCGGGAAGGCGTCGCCGGTGTAGACGATCATCCCGGAGACGCCGATGGAGGGGACCCAGACGTGTTCGGGGTGGA
>CAKZOQ010000534.1 GCA_937136445.1 uncultured Gemmatimonadota bacterium | reverse complement strand
TCTTCTCCCCCGCCCACCGCTTCGGCACCTGGCGCCGACTCTGGCTGGCGCTGGCCGAATCCCAACGGGAGCTGGGGCTGGACATCCCGGAGGAGGGGCTGGATCAGATGCGCCGCCACCTTGATACCCTGGATCTGGAGCAGGCCGCCGAGTACGAGCGGCGCTTCCGCCACGACGTCATGGCCCACGTCCACCTCTTCGGCGACGATGCGCCGGCGGCGGCCGGGATCATCCACCTGGGGGCCACCAGCGCCTTCATCGGAGACAACACGGACCTCATCCTGCACCGAGACGCTCTCCGGCTCATCCAGGCGCGCCTGGTTCGTTGTGTCCGGGCCCTGGCGGACTTCGCCCGGGAGTGGGCAGAGCTTCCGACGCTGGCCTACACCCACCTCCAGCCCGCCCAGCCCACCACGGTGGGCAAGCGCGCCACCCTCTGGATCCAGGATTTCCTCCTGGACCTCGAGGAGCTGGAGCACCGCCTCGCGGTCCTCCGCTTCCGGGGCGTGCGAGGCACCACCGGGACCCAGGCCTCCTTCCTGGAGCTCTTCGACGGAGACCACGACGCCGTGGACGAACTCGACGACCTGGTGGGGCGGCGGCTGGGCTTCCGCACCACCTACCCGGTGAGCGGCCAGACCTACCCGCGGAAGGTGGACTTCGCCGTCCATTCCACCCTGGCGGGGATCGCGGCGTCGGCCTCCAAGATGGGCCACGACCTGCGCCTCCTGGCGCACCTGCGCGAGGTGGAGGAGCCCTTCGAGGAGGAGCAGATCGGCTCCTCGGCCATGCCCTACAAGCGCAACCCCATGCGGGCCGAGCGCATCTGCGCCCTCACCCGCCACGTCCTCGCCACGGTCATCGACCCGGCCTTCACCGCCGCCACCCAGTGGCTGGAGCGAACGCTGGACGACTCGGCCAACCGCCGCCTTTCCATCCCCGACGGCTTCCTGGCCCTGGACGGCTCGCTGGTCCTGGTGGAGAACGTGGCGTCCGGCCTCCACGTGAACCCGGAGGTGGTGCGGAGCAACCTGGCCGAGCACCTCCCGTTCATGGCCACCGAGACCATCCTCATGCGCGCCACCGCCCGAGGGGGCGACCGACAGGCCCTCCACGAGCGCATCCGGCAGCACTCCATGGCTGCCGCCCGCCGCATGAAGGAGGAAGGCGTGGAAGCGGACCTGCTGGAGCGTATCGCCGGGGACGACGCCTTCGGCCTCGAACGGGGCGAGCTGGACGAGCTCGTGGATCCGCGCGACTTCGTGGGTCGGGCCCCGGAGCAGGTGGCCCGCTTCCTGGAGCAGGAGGTGGCACCGGTCCTGGATCGCCATGAGGAGGCGGCAAAGGAGCTGGGAGAGGCGGCCGTCCGTGTCTGAGGTGCCCCTCCTGGAGACGTCGCTGGAGCTCCCCCTGGTCCACCAGGGCAAGGTGCGAGACGTCTACGCCTTCGACGACGACCACCTCCTCATGGTAGCCAGCGACCGGGTGAGCGCCTTCGACGTCGTCATGGGGCGCGCCATCCCCCGGAAGGGCGAGGTCCTCACCATGGTGACGGCCTGGTGGCTGAACGGCCTCGACGGCGACACGCCCCACCACCTGGTGGCCGTGGACCCCGACGCCATCGTCCGCCGTCGGCCGGAGCTGGAGGCCTCACGGCCCCAGTGGGCCCGTCGCGCCATGCTGGTCCGCCGCACACGCCCGGTCCTGGTAGAGTGCGTTGTCCGCGGCTTCCTCTCGGGCTCGGCCTGGCGGGAGTACCGGGACCACGGGACGCTGGCCGGGGAACCTCTCCCCGCCGGCCTGGAGGAGAGCCAGGAGCTGGAGCCTCCCATCTTCTCGCCAGCCACCAAGGCCCAGCGCGGCGACCACGACGAGAACATCCCCTTGGATCGCATGCGGGAGCTCCTCGGCGACCCCCTCACCGACGAACTTCGCGACCGCTCCCTGGAGCTCTATCGCCATGGCCGCGACGTCGCCCGCGAACGAGACATCCTACTGGCCGACACCAAGTTCGAGTTCGGCCATACGCCGGACGGGGAGCTCCTCCTCATCGACGAGGTCCTCACGCCCGACTCCTCCCGCTTCTGGCCACGGGAGCACTACCAGGTGGGCCGCGGTCAGCCGTCGCTGGACAAGCAGCCCCTCCGGGACTGGCTGGACACCGTGCCGGACTGGGATAAGACCCCCCCTCCCCCGCCCCTCACCGACGAGGTGGTGACCGCCGCGTCGCAGCGGTATCAGGAGGTCTTCCAGCGCCTCACCGAGGTCTCCCTGGACGACTACGCCGCGCCCCGCTTCGGGGAGGACCGATGAGGCTGGCCCCCGAAGGCATCCCCTTCATCGTCTTCTTCGCCCTCCTCGCCGCGGGGCTGGCCTGGGGCGCTACCACCTTCCCCTACCCGCGCCTCCTCCAGGTCCTGGCCGGCACCTTCCTGGGCCTCACCCTCTTCTCGGTCTGGTTCTTCCGGAACCCGGAGCCCGCCCTCCCCGACGATCCCCGGGCGGTGGTGGCTCCGGGCCAGGGGCGGATCATCGTGGTGGAGGAGGCCGAGGAACCGGAGTGGCTCGGTGGGCCTGCCCGGAAGATCTCCATCTTCCTCAGCGTCTTCGACGTCCACGTCCAGCGCGCGCCGGTATCGGGCACGGTGGGTCACCGAGCCTACCGCCCCGGGGCCTACGCGGTGGCCTGGGCCGACAAGGCCTCCACCGACAACGAGCAGGCGGAGCTGGGGCTGGAAACCGGACACGGCCGCGTCCTGGTGAAGCAGATCGCGGGGCTCGTGGCCCGACGCATCGTCACCGACCCCCAGGAGGGCGACACCGTCGAGAAGGGCGAGCGCATCGGCCTCATCCGCTTCGGCTCCCGGGTGGACCTCTTTTTCCCCCTGGACTGGGAGGTCACCACCGAGGTGGGAGACCGGGTCACCGTCGGCGAGAGCATCCTCGCCCGCATGCCCGCCGAGGAGCCCGCCCGGACACCGCTCGAGAGGGCGCCGTGAGCCCCGACCGGGGTCGGCGGCGTCCCTCGCTCCAGAAGGGGATCGTCATCCTCCCCTCGACCTTCACCCTGGGCAACCTCTTCTTCGGCTTCTACGCCATGGTTGCGGCGAGCCGCGGGGACCTGGTCTGGGCCGGGTGGTTCATCATCTTCGCCGGGACGCTGGACATGCTGGACGGGCGCATCGCCCGCCTCACCCGCACCGGGTCGCGCTTCGGCGCCGAGCTCGACTCGTTGGTGGACGCCATCTCCTTCGGGGTGGCCCCCGCCTTCATCATGTTCGAGCTCTTCTTCGACGACGGCTCGTGGAGCTGGATCGTGGCCTTCGTCTACGTCACCGCCGTGGTGACGCGCCTGGCCCGCTTCAACGTGGAGGACGCCGGCGAAGGCAAACGGTACTTCCACGGCCTCCCGTCCCCCTCGGCAGGCATGCTCCTGGCCTCGTTCTACCCCTTCAGTCAGACGGCCTTCTTCGGGACCTACCTCTCCGACCTGCCGTGGGCCCAGATCGCCGCTGTCTCCATGGTCCTGCTGGGGATCCTCCTGGTGAGCCACGTGCCCTACGCCAAGGTCCCACGCATCGGACTGCGCTCCGCACGGGGGCTCGTGAATACCGCCGTGGTCCTGGGGGCCCTCTTCCTCGCCCTGAGCGTCCCGCGATACTACTTCTTCTCGGCCCTCCTCCTCTACATCACCTGGGGTCTCGTGAAATCCGTGCTCCTCGGTCTCCTCGATCGCCTCCCCGGGGACGATCCCCTGGCAGAGGAAGAGGATGACGACGGCGGCGACCGAGCCGAGGTGCGCGAGCTGGACTATTCGGAGCTGGGCCCCCGCACCACCCGTCGCCCCTCCCCCGAACCGCTGGAGGAATCCACGTGAGTTCCACGATCCATCTCGAAGT
>CAKZOQ010000533.1 GCA_937136445.1 uncultured Gemmatimonadota bacterium | reverse complement strand
GCCTCGGTGCGGGCCTCCCCCAGGATGATCTCCGACTCCCGTTCCGCCTGGCTCTTCATCTCCCGGCGGAGTTCCTGGGCGGTGACCAGCGCCTCCTGGACGGCCTGCTCCCTGCCGGCCTGGGACGCCACCTGCTTCTGGAGACCGTCCGTGCGCTCCCGGAGCTGAAGGTTCTCCATGACCAGCTCCTCCATCCGCTCGGCGACCAGCTCCAGGAAGGTGTCGACCTCCTGGGGATCATAGCCCCGAAGGTTCTTCGCGAAATCACCCCGCTTCTTGCGGACGTCCAGTGGCGTCAGGTCGATCATCCGTCTCGCTCCCCAAAAAGTGCCGTGCCGATCCGTACCATGGTGCTCCCCTCCCGGATGGCGATCTCCAGGTCGTTGGTCATTCCCATGGAGAGCTCCGGTCCCACGGCGTCGGTGAGGGAGCGGAGTCGCTCCGAGAGCTCCCGCAGCCGCCGGAACGTTCCCGAGAGCACCGCTTCGTCCTCCGTGTACGGCGCCATGGTCATGAGCCCCTCCACCTCGAGACCCGGAAGCTCCGAGGCTTCGTGGATCCGTTCCAGCGCTGCCTCCCCCTCGAAGCCGCCCTTGCTGTCCTCCCCGGAGGTGTTGACCTGCGCCAGGACCCGCACCGTCCGGTCCGCCTCCGTGGCCACCCGCGAGAGGCGCCGAGCCAGCCGGGGCGAATCCATGGAGTGGATGAGGTCCGAGGCCTCCATCGCCCGCGGCGCCTTCCTCCGCTGGAGGTGCCCGATCATGTGCCAGGTCACGTCGTCCCGGTCGAGCTCGCCGATCTTGTGTTCCAGCTCGCCCACCCTGTTCTCCCCCAGGTCGTGCAGGCCGGCCTCCAGCGCAGCCTGCAGCGCCTCCAGCGGATGGCCCTTCGTCACCGCTACCAGGCGCACGTCCCCAGGATCCCGTCCCCCGGCACGGGCGGCCTCGGCCATGCGGTCGCGCAGCGCGGGGAGGTTCTCGGACAGGAGATCGCGGTACATGGAGCCCCATTCTAAGGGAGGGTTCTCGGGGTGCCCAGGGAGCCGGTGCGGTCCGGACCGCACCGGCACAACGAGAAGGACCCCGCCGGGAAGCCCGGCGGGGTCCTTGGGTCCTACAGGTCCCGGGTCCGGACTATCGAACCTGGAAGGTAATCGGGAAGGAGACCCAGACCGGCACCTGCTTGTCCCGGTTCAGCGCCGGCGAGAACTGATAGACGTCTGCCACGTTGAGGGCGGCTTCGTCCAGGGCCTGATGGCCCGAGCTCTGATCGATGCGGAAATCCTGAACGACGCCGGACTCGTCGATGAAGAAGTAGACGCGGACCGTACCACCGATGCCCGCATCCCGCAGGAGGGGCGGGTACTCCCGCTCCATGGCTCGCACCACGTCACGCCGATTCTGGATGGAGGGAGCCACCGTGAAGGGTGTGAAGGTCGGCGCGTCCGACAGGTCCCGCGAGCCCGCTTCCTCCGGGGGCGGCGGAAGGTCCTCCACCGGGTTTTCCTCGAAGGTCGTGGCCTCGATGGTGATGTCTTCGTCCACATTCGCCGTGGCAACCACCGGGGTCGCCGGTCGGGCGATCTGCTGCGGCGGCGGCGGGATCTCCACCTCGGGCGGCAGCTCGAC
>CAKZOQ010000532.1 GCA_937136445.1 uncultured Gemmatimonadota bacterium | reverse complement strand
CGCTTGTGGCGCTCGGTGCGTCGATTCATCTTCCGCCTCGATGCCGGGTTCACCCCGCACTCCTCCGTCGCCCACATCCTCCATGGACCGAAGCTCCGAGCCCGCCTACTGGCCGCCTGAAGACGACGCCGGGGAGCCCGGCGCCCCTCAGACCGTCGAGGAGGAGTCAGGAGAACCACCCCGTTCCAGCCGCACTTCCGGCATCGCGGCCCTCGTCGGCGCCCTTCTGGTCGTGGGCATGTGGAACGCGTGGCAGCTCCGGGTGGAGGTGCCGGAGCCGACGCCTCGCGAGGAGGCCGAGGTGGACCGGGTCTCGCTCTTCGTGGCGGCGCAGGAGGTGGAGGCCCACCGGGAAGCGGAGGGATCCCTCCCCGCCTCGCTGAGCGAGATCGGGCTGGAGAGCACCGGACTCCGCTATCAGGTCTCGGGCGACAGCTTCCGTCTGGAGTCGCCGGCGAGCGGGGAGGTTCTGGAGGTGGCCTCGCCCGACTCCCTACTCGGTGAGATCGACGGGCTTCTGCCTCGTCCCGACCCGTCGGAGCGGCCGTGACCCCCCCTCTCCGGAGCCGCCGGCATGACCCAGCGGACCGTGCGCGTGGAGGCTTCACCCTCATCGAGCTGGCGGTGGTGCTCCTGGTGCTGGGCATCCTCACGGGGCTGGCCCTCCCCCGCCTGCGGCAGGCCATCGTGCAGGCCGATGCGGCGCACGTGGTGAGCGACGTGGCCGCCATCCGGAACGCCTCCTTTCGCCACCTCACGTCGGAGGGCCGCTTCCCGGGCCCGTCAGGCTGGGGTGCCATGCCGTCGGAGCTTTCCGACCACCTGTCGGAGGACTACGGGTTCTCCTACAAGGGCATGCGCTACCGCTGGTTGGGCCTTTCCCTCCCCTTCGGCCCGGAGGACCGCCGGCACCTGGGCATCCTGATGATCGACATGCGTCGGCATCCCCTCATCGCAGCGGAGATGCGCGACCAGGCGGGTCCCTTCGTCCTCTGGTCCCCGGCACTCATGTACTTCATCTATTGGGCGTGATGCCGACACCTTCCCCAGACCAACCCACCCTCCTGATCGTGGACGACGACGACGCCGTCCTGTCCACCCTGGGCAAGATCTTCTCCGGGGACCACGAGGTCCTCTTCGCCTCGGATGGAGCGGAGGCCCTCCACCTCCTCGAGCGAGAGGGAGCCCGGCCCCACCTGATCCTCCTGGACATCCGGATGCCCGGCCCCGACGGCTACGAAGTCTGCGCCCGCATCCAGGATCACCCCGAGCTCGCTCTGGTCCCGGTGGTGTTCGTCACGGCCCTGGATTCGGACCACGACCGTCAGCGGGCGCTGGAAGTGGGCGGGTCCGGGTACGTGAGCAAGCCCTTCGAGCCCGAGGAGCTCCGGGCCGAGGTGGGCTCCATCCTCGAGGCGAGCGAGGGTTGGGGGGACCTCGCGGCCACTGCGGATGGACCGCGCTCCGAGGGGGAAGCGGCGACATCGGACAGGGAAGAAGCTCCCGTCTGGGAGCGCCTCACCCCGGCGGGATTCGAGGCCTTCAAGGAGCGCGTCGCTGCGAACCGGGAGCTCGACGAGGAGCAGCGGGCGCGCCTGGCGGAGATCGGACCCCAGGAGCTCTACGAGCTGGGGCCGGCCCTCACCATGTCGGACGAGCAGCTGGCCCGCCATCTCGCACGCCACCTCGAGCTGGAGTTCGTGCCTCGCATCCTCGCCGACGACGTGGCCCTCGGCCGGCTTCCCCGGGCCTTCTGCCGAAACCACCTCACCCTCCCTCGCACCGACGGGTCCGCCGTAGCGGCGAATCCCTTCGACCCGCACCTCCTGGACGCCCTCCATCGCTCCCTCTGGAAGCACCGCAAGCCGACCCTTGCCTTGGCGCCCCGCAGTCGGATCGTGGAGGTCTTCGAGCGTCGACCCTCTTCGGACACGGCCTCGGACGGGGTAGAACGCATCCTGCGCCTGGATCGTGCCCAGGAGGAGGGCGCCAGCGAGGCGCAGCGCCGGGCCAGCGAGCTGTTGCGCAGCGCCATCGTCGAGCAGGCCTCCGACGTCCACCTCGAGCCCAAGGAGGACCACAGTCTGGTGCGGTTCCGGGTCGACGGGGAGATGGAGGACGTGCGAACCCTCTCCCTGGAAGACACGGCCCGCATCGTCTCACGGCTCAAGGCGCTGGCCGACATGGACATCGCCGAACGGCGGAAACCCCAGGACGGCGCCGTCCGGGCCACCCTGGGCGAGCGGGGCTTCAAGCTCCGCCTCGCCACCAGCTCCACCCCCGCCGGAGAGAGCCTGGTCATCCGGATCCTGGAGCCCGACGCCGATCCCGTCCCGCTCGACGCCCTGGGGATGACCGAGGAGCAGGCCCACGCGGTCCGCGAGGCCGCCGCCCGCTCCCAGGGCACCATCCTCGTGGTGGGTCCCACCGGATCGGGGAAGTCCACAACCGTCTTCACCGTGCTCTCCTCCATCGACGCCGAACGCCGGAGCCTCCTCACCGTGGAGGACCCGGTGGAATACACGATCCCGAAGGCCAAGCAGCAGCAGGTCAACGAGCGAGCGGGGCTGGACTTCGAGTCGCTCCTCAAGTCCGCCATGCGGCAGGACCCGGACATCCTCTTCCTGGGCGAGGTACGCGACGCGTTCTCGGCCAACTCGGTGCTGGACTTCGCCAGCTCCGGGCACCTGACCATCTCGACCCTCCACGCGGCCAACGCCGCCACCGCCGTCTTCCGGCTCGAGCGGTTGGGGGTGAAGCGGGGCGCCATGGCAGAAGCCCTTTCCTTGGTGGTGGCCCAGAAGCTCCTCCGGGTCCTCTGTCCGGAGTGCAAGGAGGAGAGTGCTCCCACCGAGGAGGAGCGGACCCTCCTGGCCCGCTTCACCGCCGACGTCCCGGAACGGGTGGCACGCCCCAGAGGCTGTCCGAGCTGCCGCGACACCGGCTACCAGGGGCGCACCGGCGTCTACGAGGTGCTGGACTTCGACCACACCCTGGTCCGCATGGTCCGGGAGGGTGACAGCGTCGCCGAGCTCCGCCGCCACGCCGCCGATCGCGGCGATCTCCTCATCTCGGATCACGCCATCCGCAAGGTTCGGGACCTCCAGGTAGCGCCGGAGGACGCCGCCACGGAGGTGCTCCTGGAAGACCGGGAACGGAAGGACCAGCCCCGGGG
>CAKZOQ010000531.1 GCA_937136445.1 uncultured Gemmatimonadota bacterium | reverse complement strand
CCCTTACCATCCCACCACCCCCCCCCGCCACGCCCCCCCTTGCCCCAGGCGTGGTCGACCCCAACGTGTAGCCAGGGAGCCCCTCTCCGGGCTCCCGCACCGATGTCCCCTCCCCCGACCACCAGCTCTCGATCCGTCTCCCTGACCGGCAGAACCCCATGAAGACCATCCACGTGTTGCTCGTCACGGCCCTGGGCATGGGCCCGGTCGCGGCCCAGGAATCCTCCGCGCCAACCCTGGGCCCCACCCCGACCACCACCGCCCAGGATCTCGCCATCCCGGCCCGCACCCTGCAGGGCCCGGAGCACCTCCTGGAGACCCCGGCCATCGCCAGCCTCCCCGCCCGGCGCCTCCAGGGCACGCTCACCGGCCGGATCACCGACGCCAGGACCGGCGCCGCCCTGCCGGGGGTCCAGGTCAACATCCCCGCCTTGGGGCTCGGCACCATCTCCCAGCCCAACGGGCGCTACCTCATGCCGGAGGTGCCGGTGGGGAGCCACGAGATCCGGGCCGAGCGCATCGGATACGAGGTCTCCACCCAGCAGGTCCAGGTGGCCGAGGGTGAGACGGCGGAGCTGAACTTCCGGCTGGTGGAGCGGGCCCTGGCGCTGGACGAGATCGTGGTGACGGGCACGGCCGGCGGCACGCAGCGACGGGCCATCGGGAACGTGGTGGAGAGCATCAACGCCGACGACGTGCTCTCGACGGCGCCCATCCAGAACGTCCAGCAGCTCCTGAGCCAGCGGAGCACCGGCATGATCCAGCTCCCCTCCGCCGGACAGGTCGGGACCGGGTCCCCCATCCGGATCCGGGGGCTCTCCAGCATGTCCCTGCGGAACGGGCCGTTGGTCTATATCGACGGCATCCGGATGGACAGCGACCCCCGGCGAGGGCCGAACACCCGGGGCGGCGCACGCATCAGCCGTCTCAACGACCTGAACCCCCAGGACATCCAGAGCATCGAGATCATCAAGGGTCCTTCGGCCGCGACGCTCTACGGGACGGAGGCCTCCAACGGCGTCATCCAGATCATCACCAAGCGCGGCTCCCAGGGGGAGGCCCGCTTCGACGCCACCATCCGGACGGGCACGAACTGGATGGCGAACCCGGAGGGCCGGACGGCGACCCGATGGCGGGAGAACCCCACCACCGGTGAGCTCGAGGGCTTCAACATCCTCGAGCAGGAACGGATCAACGGCCTGGGTCCCATCTTCGAGAACGGGCTCCAGCAGGGCTACGACCTGAGCATCAGCGGCGGGACCGACGCGGTCCGCTACTACACCTCCGGCTCCTGGGGGAAGGACGAGGGGGTGTTCGGCTACGACTTCAGCGAACGGCTGAACCTCCGGGCCAACCTGGAGCTCGTCCTCTCCGAGACCCTCTCCCTCCGCACCACCACCGCCTACATGCAGACCGACACCCGACTCGCCCAGAACACGGGCGGATTCGGGGCGGAGCCCTTCAGCAACATCATCTGGAGCTTCCCCACGACGCTGGACCAGCCGCGGCGCGGCTTCCTGTCGGCGCCCCCGGAGGAGTGGTCCAAGGTCGAGACCATGGGCGAGAACGACCGCACCCTCCTGAGCCTGGAGGCGCAGCACAACCCCTTCGAGTGGTTCAGCCACCGGTTCACGCTGGGGATGGACCTCAACAAGGAAGAGAACTCGGTGCTCTGGCCGCGCCAGCCGGAGGGCACCTCCCATTTCTGGGGGGCCACCGCCCTGGGCGAGCGCGAAGTCGAGCGGTTCGACCACCGGCAGCTCACCCTGGACTACTCCGGCTCCGCGTTCTATGAGCCGTCCGACGACTTCACCTTCACGACGTCGGCCGGCCTCCAGTACACGAAGCAGGAGACCTCGGGGATCTCCGCCGAGGGCAACGTCTTCCCCGCCATCCCCATCACCACCGTGAGCGGCGGGGCCGAGCGGGACGGGACGGAGAACTTCGTGGAGAGCGCCACCGTCGGCGTCTACATCCAGGAGCAGGTGAGCTGGAAGGACCGGGTGTTCGTCACCGCGGCCGTCCGCGGGGACGACAACAGCGCCTTCGGCGCCGACTTCGACGCGGCCATCTACCCCAAGGCCAGCGCCACCTGGGTGATCCACGAGGAGCCGTTCTGGAACGTGGACTGGGTGGATCAGCTCCGACTCCGGGCGGCCTGGGGCGCTGCCGGACAGCAGCCCGGGACCTTCGACGCCCCGCGGCTCTACGACCCGGAGATCGGCTATCAGGACGAGCCCGCTCTGGTCCCGTCGTCCTTCGGGAATCCGGAGCTGAAGCCGGAGCGGAGCAGCGAGCTGGAGTACGGGTTCGACCTGAGCCTTCTGGACGACCGCCTGGGCGTGGAGTTCACCCGATACCACCGGTGGGTGGACGACGCCATCGTCGAGCGGCCGCTCTCCCCCTCCACCGGCTTCTCCGGGTCCCAGATCGTGAACATCGGACGGGTGACGGGCTCCGGGAACGAGCTCGCCGTGGACGCCCGGATTCTCGACGGCTCCACCGTCGCCTGGGACCTGGGCCTCCAGCTCTCCAACAACCAGAACACCATCGACGACCTGGGTGAGGGCCTGAGCTTCGTGCAGGCCGGCACGCAGCAGGAGAACGTCGTGGGCTACTCCATCGGCGCCTACTTCTTCCGGCAGCTCCTCTCCGCCGAGATCGACGCCGAGGGGAACGTGACGCAGGCGCTGTGTGACGGAGGCACCGGTCCGCTGGGCCGGAGCCCCGGGGGAAGCCCGGTCCCGTGCGGGGAGGCCCCCCGTCTCTTCGGGGGGGAGGGGAATCCCACCTGGCAGATCGGCATCAGCAACACCGTCACCCTCTTCGAGAACCTCCGGCTCTACGCCCGGGTGGAGGGGAACGGAGGTCACCTGGGCTTCAACTCCGAGATGCGGGCCGCCCACAACATCAACATCACGCAGGAGCGGCTCTGTCAGTGCATCCCCGAGGTCCAGGCGACCCGCCAGTTCGAGAACAACGTCATGGGGATCTACCGCGCGGGCTTCGTCCGGCTCCGCGAGCTCGGCGCCAGCTACCGGCTGCCCGAGGCCTGGGTGGCCCACCTCGGAGCCAGCCAGGGGTCGTTGAGCTTCGCGGCCCGCAACCTCGCCATGATCTGGACCAAGGAGCACGGCTTCGGCACCTACCGCGACGGCCGTGTGGAAGCGCGGGACGGGCTCGGGGGACAGTGGACCTGGGACCCCGAGATCCGGAGCACCCAGTCGGTGGAGGCGGACTACCAGACCGTCCTGCCGCCGCTGGCGAGCGCCGTCCTGACCATCCGCCTGACCTTCTGAGCGAGGAGAGCGATCATGCTGAACGACACACGCCGTACGACGATGATCGAGCGGGTCCGGGCCATGGGGCTGGGCGCGCTCACCGCCCTCCTCGTCCTGGGGACGGGCGCCTGCGACTCCCTCCTGGAGGTGGAGATCCCCGGCCGGGTCCAGGAAGACGATCTGGCCAACCCCGCCCTCGCCGGCACGCTGGTGGCCGGAGCCCTCGGGGAGTTCGAATGCGCCTTCAACCAGGTGGTGCCCACCCACGCCTTCCTCACCGGCGAGTTCGTCTCGTCCAACTTCTTCCTGGCCTCCAACGCCTGGGGTCGGCGGGAGGAGCCCTTCATGCTCGAGTCGGCCGGCGAGTGCCCGGCGGGCCGGGACGTGGCGCTCTACGGCTACTACACGCCCATGCAACGCGCGCGGTTCATGGCGGAAGACGCCGCACGTAGGATCGAGGAGTTCGACGAAGCCTCCGTGCCCGACCGCGCCTCGCAACTCGCCACCCTGAACGCCTACGCCGCCTACGCCTACCTGCACCTGGGCCAGAACTACTGCGAGATCGCGGTGGACAACGGCCCCCTCATGACCCGGGAGCAGACCCTCACCGCGGCCGAGGACCGCTTTTCGACCGCCATCGAGCTGGCGTCGGGCGGGGCGGACGAGATCCGGAACATGGCCCTCGTCGGTCGCGCCCGGGCCCGGCTCAACCTGGGGAACGCCAGCGGTGCCGCCTCCGACGCCGAGCAGGTGCCGGAGGGCTTCGTGCGGAACGCCGGGTACTCGACGGCGTCCATCCGCCGGGAGAACAGCACCTTCAACCGCACGGACACCGACTACCTGTCGGTCGGGGAGGGGTGGCGGGGCCTCCAGGTCGAGGGAGAGCCGGATCCCCGGGTGCGGGTGGAGGACACCGGCCGCTTCGGCCAGGACGGCACCACGCCTCAGTGGGACCAGCTCAAGTACACCTCGCGGAGCGACCCCATCGCCATCGCCTCCTGGCGGGAGGCCCAGCTCATTCTGGCGGAGGCCCGGGGCGGGCAGGAGGCCGTGGACGCCATGAACCGGGTCCGGGCCCTCCACGACCTGCCGCCGCTGGAGCTGGCGGAGATCGACGACATGCTGGCCACGGTCCTGGAGGAGCGCCGACGCGAATTCTTCCTGGAGGGCCAGCGCCACAGCGACATGATCCGCCACGACATCCCCTTCCCCAGCGGGGAGAACAACAAGGGCCAGCTCTTCCAGCCCTATTCGTGCATTCCCCTGCCCAACGTCGAGCGGTTCAACAACCCCAACGTAGGAGGCTGACGTGTCCTCGATCCGCGCCCTTCCATCGGACTCCATCGGCGCGCGTGCCAGACCTGCGAAGGGCTGGCTCCGGACCGCTGTCGTACTGCTCGCCGCGACCCTGGGCCTGGGCGCGTGCGGCGGCGCCGAAGACCCGCCGGACACCTCTGAATCCTCCAGCACCGAGGAGGTGCTCGTCGTCCAGGGCGGGAGCCTGTTCGACGGCACGGGGGACGAGCTTGTCGCCAACCCGGGCATCGTGGTGGCGGATGGTCGCATCCGGGCCATCGACGGGGAGGCCGCCGAGGAGGCCCTGGCCAACGGCGCCCGCAGCGTGGAGGTCACCGCAGACCAGACCATCCTCCCGGGCTTCTTCGACCTCCACGCCCACCACGCCGTGGACCTGCGGGGCGAGGGCCGGGTGGACGAAACAGAGGTGAACCCGGTCCTCTTCCTGGCCAACGGCGTCACCTCCACCTTCCCCGCCGGCGAGGTCCAGCCCGAGCGGATGCGGGACCTCCGGCTCCGCATCGAGGCCGGCGAGCAGCCGGGTCCACGGCTCTTCAACTCCGGTCCGTACTTCGGATCGGCGCGGCCCGGGTGGGACCCGGAGATCACCCCCGACGAGATCCGGGCGCAGGTGGACGAATGGGTGGAGAAGGGCGCGCGGGGCTTCAAGGCCAAGACCATCACCGCCCCGCACCTCGAGGCCCTCATCGAGCAGGCCCACGCCCACGGGCTCTCGGTGACGGGCCACCTGGGTTCCGGCTACCGGGGCTCCGTGAACCCCGCCGACGCCATCCGCATGGGCATCGACCGGATCGAGCACTTCATGGGTGGGGACGCCATGCCGGCCGACAGCTCGGCGTACGCTTCGTTCGTGGGGATGACGCCGGACATGCCCGAGTTCCAGGAGGTCATCCAGCTCTACCTGGACGAGGGGGTCAACTACGACGCGACGCTCACCGCCTACGGCTACTACGGGGAGCGGGAGCCGCAGGTCTTCGACTACTTCCACGACGAGATGCAGTACCTGACGCCCTACGCTCGCGAGCTCGTCGAGGGCCGCCTCCCCCGCGACGTCAACGACAGCTTCGAACGCATCTACTGGGTGAAGCGGGACCTCATCAAGGAGTTCTACGACCAGGGGGGCGGCGACCTCATCACGCTGGGCACGGACCACCCGTCCTGGGGCGAGTACTTCTCCGGCTTCAGCGTGCATCGTGAGCTCCACGCCTTCGTCCTGGCCGGCATCCCCCCGGCGGACGCCCTGAGGTTCGCCACGGTCAATGCGTCCCGCGCCCTCGGGGTCCAGGACGAGCTCGGCACGGTGGAGGTCGGGAAGTTCGCCGACCTGGTCATCGTCGACGGCAACCCGCTGGAGGACATCCGGGCCACGCGGGACGTCCGCCTCGTGATGAAGAACGGGGAGGTCTACGACCCCGAGGAGCTCCTCAGCTCCGTCGTCGGGGAGCTGGGCCCGCACGGGCCGGAGGAGCTGGAGGAGTGGTGAGGCTCGGGTAGACAGGGGGGATTCCCGCCCCAGGGCACCTTCCGAGCCAGCGCTACGGCAGCCCACGACAGAGGGACCCAGAGCGCCCCGGCCAGGGGGAGGCCGAGTCGTGGAAGGATCGCCGGCGTCGCTCCGGCCAGGCTCTGGAGAACGC
>CAKZOQ010000530.1 GCA_937136445.1 uncultured Gemmatimonadota bacterium | reverse complement strand
GTCGCCGTCATGGCGCCGTAGGGGACGAGCTCCGGGTCCGTGGCTGCCAGCCCGCCGGCGACGCCGCTGGTCGTCCCCATCAGGCCGCCGAAGATCATCGCGGAGCGAGGGTTGTCGAGGCCGATGGCCCGGGCCACGAAGGGGGTGCCGGTCATGACGATCATGGACTTCACGAGCCCGGCGGCGATGGAGAGGGCCACCACCTCCGACGAGGCCCCGATGGCCGTCCCGGTGACCGGACCCACGATGTAGGTCGCCGCCCCGGCGCCGATGGTGGTCATGCTCACGCTGTCCCGGTACCCGAAGACCCACGCCACCGACGCCCCCACCACGAAGGAGACCATCACTCCCGCCACCAGCGAGATTCCAGCCCCGATCCCGGCCCTGCGGATCTCGTCGAAGCGGACCCCGAAGGCGGTAGCCACGATGGCGAAGTCCCGGAGCATGGCCCCGCCCATGATCCCCACTCCCGCAAGTACGGGGATGTCGGAGATGCCCCGGCTCCCGCCGGTTACCACTCCCCCCCACCACGCCAAGGCAAGCCCCGCCAGGATGGCGATGGCGGAGCCGTGGACACGCCCCCCGGTGAGGCGCGCAGACACGAGGTACGAGAGCCAGATCACCAAGCCGATGAAGGCGAAGGCGGTGACGAGCCCGTTGCGTATGAGGACGCCTGCCAGGAGGTCCGCAACGGGCATTTCAGTCCTCCTGCGATGTCGGGGGCGCCTGGGGATGGTCGCGGCGATCCCCGCCCACCTCAGGATTCCCGCCGGGGCCACCGGCTGCGCCGGGGCCGGCACTCGTCCCCGCTCCCCCGGGCGGACCGGCGCCGATCCGACTGATCACCGGCACCAGGAAGAGGCAGGCCACCACCGCCAGCGCACCGGCCATGAAGGCCGCCAGCCCTCCATCCAGCGCCGCCACCACATTCTGGCGCGCCGCCATCGCCACCACGATGGGGATGTAGATCCCGCTCCAGAAGAGGATTCCCTGGCGGGTCGCCGGCAGGAACGGCTTCCGCCGGTTCAAGCGCTCCGCGGCGAAGATGAGGATCAGCATGGCGATGCCCACCCCACCGACGTTCGCCTCGACCCCGATCAGCACGCCAAGGACGTCACCCAGGAAGAGCCCCACCAGGAGACAGATCGCCAGGAGCGCGGCCCCGTAGATGACCACGTCCGAACTCGCCGGGGGCGCCCTCGAGGCCCGCTACCCTGCGTCCGTAGCCGTCGTCTCGTCCTCCTCCTCGAAGTGCTCCCGGAACCAGTCGAACATGCGATTCCAATGGTCGTGGAAGTCCTCAGCGGAGGAGGCGCGGCCGGCGCCGTGGCCGCCCTTCATGTAGTTCACCCAGACCACCTCCTTCCCGAGGCGGCGGAGGGCGTAGTACATCTCCCGCTGGTTGGTGGCGGGGACGTTCCAGTCCCCCTCACCGGAAAGGAGGAGGAGCGGTGTCTCGATTCGATCGGCGAACATCACCGCCGAGGTGTTGATGTACTTGTGCGGCTGCTCCCACAGAGTGGCCCCGATGCGGTCCTGGCCCACCTCGGCGGCGTCGTAGTTCCGGGTCGTGATCCGGGGGCTGTCGCCGAGGAAGGAGATGATGTTCACCTTCCCCGACACGTTCGCCGCCGCGGCGAAGCGGTCCGTCTGGGTGATGAGGAGGTTGACGGCGTAGCCGCCGTAGCTCTGGCCGTAGACCGCCACCCGGTCCGGGTCTACGATCCCCCGGTCGATGAGGGCGTTCACCGCGCTGGGCACCCCCTTGATCCAGGCCTCGCCCGGGTAGCCGATCTCCAGGTCGACGGAGGGCCGGAAGCCCAACCAGCCCTGGGCCGTAACCAGATTCATGTTCTCGTTGTACCCGTTGTCGAAGAAGTCCTCGTAGACCTCCACCACCAGGGGGTAGGGCTCGCCCGGGCGGTAGTCCGGCGGGTAGTAGAGGATGCCGTACAGGGTGTTGCCGTCGACGTCCAGATAGTCGATGAGCTCGGTCCGAGCGAAGGCCACGTCCCGGAGCTGGGGGTTGGGGTCCATGAGCTCCCGGGTGGCGCCGGAGCCCGTGTCGAGGGCGTGAAGTTCATCGGGGCGATCCCCGCCGGAGTAGCGGAACAGGGCGGTCTCACCATCCTCCGAGAAGGTCCAGCCTCGATAGAGCCCGTCCCCCATGACGACCTCCTCCACCGCGCCGGAGCTCACGTCCAGGCGCCGCAGCCCCCGCCACCATCGGTCCGGCTCCGACCAGGACAGGAGGATCTCCGCTCCATCCTCGCTCCAGTGCTCGAAGCTACGGTCCGGGCGGGCGTCCTCCTCTTCGTCGACGGCCATCACCAGCTCCGGCTCGCCCCCTCCCACCGGCAGCAGGTGCCACCCCTGGCTCGTGCTCGCCAGCATGGACTCGCCCTGAGGGTGCCACGCCACGACGGAGAAGGAGAGCTCCGTGGTGTCGGCGCCCTCGACGATCTCCCGGTGGTCCGCCGTTAGGTTCACGGCGCTGTCGGCACCCAGGGGCCGGTAGAAGACGTCACCGTCGTCGGCCCAGGCCACGGCGTCGCCGGCGTCGTTCCAGCTCGCCCGGATCCGGTCCTCGGTGGCCTCGATCACGACCTCGGGCTCCCCGTCCGCGGTCCCGTCGTCCAGGGGCAGCCGCCATGCCGAATACTCCACCCCGTCCCGGCGGCCGTAGGGGGTCTTCAGGGGCTCGTTGACGGTGTACAGCACCGCCTCACCGTCCTCGTCGAAGCGAGCCGACTGGAGCGGTCGCTCTTCCAGAAGCTCCTCCACGGCCCCGTCCTCCACCGAAACCGTTGCCAGGACCTGGCGGCGTCCCTGGTTCCGGACCGCCTCCCAGGACAGGAAGTCGTCCCCGGAGTCCTGCACCACGACATCAGCTTCGGTCATGGCCTCGAAGGCGGTCCGGGCCTCCGCTGCCCATCCGTCTGGCCGAAGGGACACGAGGACGTGGGCGGCATCCGGCGACCATGCCAGGGAGGTATTGGAGGCGATCTCCTTCGAGCTGCCCAGCTCGACGACCCGATCGGTCCCGGACCCCGCATCCCACATCCGGAGCTCGAAGCGGTCGCCCTCCCGCAACGTGTAGGCGAGGCGGTTCCCGTCCGGCGACCATGCCACGGCCCCGACCTGGACCGGCTCATCCCCGATCTGAACCGTCTCCCCGCTCGCGACATCCACGACGTGGACCTCGGCATACCGGGGCGCGATGTAGGTCGCGTCGCCGAACCGGAAATGGTCCGTATCCGTGCGGCCTCGACGGGTGTTGAGCTGGACCACCGCCCGGCGGCCGTCGTCCGTCAGGGCCAAGACCGTCGGAGACCGAACGTCGAGGGCGAGTTCGGTGGTGAGGGCGCGGCCCTGGGCCGCTACGGGCACCGGGGCCAGAGCGCAGGTGGCCAGAACGGCGAGGAGCAAGAGGCGTGGGCGGGTGATCATGGCGATTCTCGTGGGCGGCAGGAAAGGGCCGGCGAGCCGCGCGGCGACCCATGCTCGGCGCCGAGAACCTACTGCTCGACCCTGGACGCCGCGATGGCGTGGTGAGCACCGGGCGGGCCCACGGGGTGAATCCCACGGGTACGGAGCCGGGGTGGGCTCGCCCCGGGCGGCGTGACCTCCTCGGAGGGTGCCCCCTCTACCTCACCGCCTCTACCCGCGCAGCAGACACCCAGGCCTCGCGCCGGGCCACCTCGTCGGGTGACGCGTCCGGTCGCACCTCGGCGGAGTGACCCGGCCTGTCCTCGAGGGTGACCGCAACCGTACGGATCTCCCCCCGCCCCGCCACCGTCAGACCGAGCCGTCCCCCCACCCCCGCAGCCTCCATGGCCGCCGTCAGCGCAGTCGGCGTCGCCGGCTCACCATCCACCTCGAGGATCCGATCCCCCCGGTCCATTCCCACCTGGTAGAGGGGATCGCCGGCCAGCGTGTTGGAGGCCACGAGGATGCCGCCGCCCTCTGCCTCGCGAAGCTGGGCTCCAGTGACCCACGGCGCACCAGCGCCAGGCTCCGTGAGCTGGGCCCCCATGGCCCGGAAGAGCTCGGCGTAGGGGGGCACCTCGGTCCCCTGCACGTACCGGTCGAAGAAGTCGGCGGCGAAGGCGGCGTCGCCG
>CAKZOQ010000529.1 GCA_937136445.1 uncultured Gemmatimonadota bacterium | reverse complement strand
ACTTCCTGGGCCTGGTCGTAGGAGAGCCCGTGGCGGCAGTTCACCACGGTCTTCTCGAACCGCTGACCCTGGACGCGGCCCTCGCCGTCCAGCTCCACGAAGAGCGAGAGGGCGAACCGGTCTACACCCTCCCGTAGCGAGCAGACGTCCCCGGAGAGCTGCTCCGGGAGCATGGGCACCACCCGGTCCACCAGGTAGGTGCTGGTGGCCCGCTCGATGGCCTCCCGGTCGATGGTCCCGCCTTCGGGCACGAAGTGGCCGACGTCGGCGATGTGGATGCCCACCTCCCAGTTGCCGGCGTCCAGCGGCTGGAGGGAGAGGGCGTCGTCGTGGTCCTTGGCGTCCGGGGGGTCGATGGCCACCACAAGGAGGTCCGTGCGGTCCGTCCGGTTCGGTCCCGGATCGTCCATGCCCGTGCGGGCGGCGTGGCCGGCGGCTTCCAGGACGTCGTCGGGGAAGTCCAGCGCCAGCCCGTAGGAGTGGGCGACCGCGAGGATGTCCACGCCGGGATCGTCCAGCTTCCCCAGCACGGTCTCCACCTCCCCCACCGGGCTCAGCTTGCTGTCCCCGTAGGAGACGATGCGGGCGACCACGACGTCCCCATCCTGGGCCGGGCCCTCGTCGCCGTTGGGGATCATCAGGTTCCGGTTCACCCGACGGTCCATGGGGACGAGGTATCCGTACTTGCTGGATTCGTGGAAGGTGCCCACCAGCGTCGCGTGGGACCGTTCCAGGATCTTGATGACCCGGCCGACGGGGCTCTTGCGCTTGGGACGGGATTCGATGCGGACCGCCACCCGGTCGCGGTTCATGGCCGACTCGAGCTGGTGGCTGGGCACGAAGACGTCCGAGTCTTCCTTGTCCGAGTCCGGTCGGATGAAGCCGTCGCCGGCCTTGGTGAGGGAGACGGTGCCCACCACCAGGTTCATCTCCTCGGGCAGACCGTACCGACCTCCCTTCACCTGGTAGATCTTCCCGGCACGCTGCATGGTCTCGAGGTGCTCGTCGAAGACCGGCCGGTCTTCGGAGTCGATCTCCAGCCGTCGGGCCAGCTCCTTGGGGTGGAGGGGGCCGTGGTCGGAGGCCTTGAGAAGCTCCAGAATGCGCTTCTCCAGGCCCGAACGGGATGGGGGGATGGTCACGGAAGTGCTCCGAGGTGCAAGCTCACCGTCCAGCTCTGCGTCGGCGCCCGGGGATCGGGCGCGATGCGGAGGAACGGGGCATGGGATGAAAGGGGGGTGGTGAGGTAGGCGTCGATGGCGGCGACGAGATGGTTTGCAAGGACCGCACCGAGGACCACGGTGGCCTCCCGGTATCGGTCGTCACTGTCCTCGATGAGCTCCGCCAGACGTTGCTGCGCGTGGGGGTCCGCGGACCAGTCCCAGAGGAAGGCCTCGCTCCAGGCACGTTGCTGGTAGTAGTCCAGCGCGTCCTGGTATCCGGGTGCCCCGGGCTCGGCGGGGCCCCCTCTGAGGAAGAGGTCGCGCGCCAGGGCCCAGATGGCCCCATTGAAGGTCGCGGGATCCGCCTCCGGTTGAAGGCCCGGTGCGGCGCCGGCGTCGAAGGAGCCGGAGCGCGTCCATTGCGTGAGGGTCTCGTAGTAGGTGAACGGACCGTCCATGCGGGGGCCGGTCTGGAGTCGCCCGGTCGTCCACGCCAGCTCCCGGTACTGGGTCCGGATGCGTCCCCCCCGGTGCCGCTGCCGGGCCCAGATCCCCCATGCCGCCGCCTCCACCGCCAGGTAGATCCACCCGCGCCCGTCGTCGTTGCGGAGCTGGCCGAGCCCCGGGACCGCCAGGGAGAGGGCCGTGTGGAGGGTGCGGGTGGTCTCGTCGGCGCCCTGGTCCCACGCGGCGGGCGACGTCGTCCGCGTCCGAAGCGCGGGAACGTCCAGCTCGGTGCTCGGGATCCGCTCCTGTCCCGAGGCGTTGGATGGATGGGCGAGGAGCAGGCCGAGAAGGAGGACGGTCCCCGCCCCCCGACGACGGGGAGGCATCAGAGGCCGATGGAGAACGAGACGTGCACGGGCTCCGTTTCGCCGGTGAGGGTGGAGACGGCCAGGGACTTGGCGATGGAGAGCTCGAATCGCTCGTATCGCAGGCCTAGGCCGACCCGAGCCCCGTCTCCCTGGTCCGAATCGCCCAGGACGTACCCGGCTCGAAGCAGGAGGGCGTTGTCCAGACCGGCGGAAAACTCGGAGCCCAGGTAGAGGGACGGATCCCGGCGATCCCGGATGCGGTCCTGGACTTCGATGGCCAGCCACCCGCCGAGCTGCTCATTGTCGACGAGGCGCCCCACGACATCGTAGGCCAACGCCACGCGCACGCGGGAGGGAAGCGGGTCGGACTGCTCGGCGTTCAGGACCTGGAGCTCGGGCCCGATGTGGGCGAGCATGGCGCCGAACCGGAGTGGGAAGACGTCGGTGGGCTGCAGCTGCACCCCGGCGTCCACGGCCCAGGTGGTGGCGGTGGTGCCCCCGTCGGGGCAGAGTCCGCGGCAGGTGAGGCGGAACTGGACCAGCTTCACGCTCATGCCCACGTCCAGCGGACCCAGGAGACGGGCCGCTCCGGAGAGGATCCCGAGGTGGTTCCGCACCGAAACCGTGCCGAGTACGTTGCCGTCCCGATCCCGGAAGTCCTGATCTCCGACGTCCAGGAGAAGGTAGGAGGCGCCGAGGGTGCCCACCCCCGACCCGTGCGCGATGAGGGAGAGGCCGGTGGCGGTGCCCACGGTGTGGTCCCCTCGGACCAACATGGCTTGGCTTCCCCGGACCTCCGCGAGGCCGGCGGGATTCCAGAAGGCGGACTCGGCTCCGGGCATGGCGGTCATGGCCCGTCCCAGCGAGACGGCCTTGGCGCCGGTGGGGAGGAGGAGGAAGAGGGCTCCTTCGGTGGAGGACGGGTCGGACGATTCCTGTCCCCGCAGCTCCGGTGGGTGCGCCGTCTGCAGGAGGAGGAGCATCACCAGGGTCAGCACCCCATGGACCGGCAGTTCGGCCCAGCCACGGACCCACGTGGATGGGCGTCGGGGTCGTGGACCCGGGAAGGGGGGGGGCGCGGACCGGTTCATGCATCCTCCTCGGGAACCCGGAAGCCGAGGCGAGCCAGGTGGCTCCGATTCCTCCGCCAGGACTTGAGGGGCTTCACCCACAGATCGAGGTACACGCGCTCCCCCAGAAAGTGCTCGATCTTCTGGCGGGCCGCCTTGCCCAGCGCCCGGATGGCGCGGCCCTGAGCGCCGATGAGGATGCCCTTCTGAGACGTACGTTCGACGTAGACGTTCACCTGGATGTAGATGGGCTCCTGTCCCTCCCGGAATTCCTCCACCTGACAGAAGGTGCAGTAGGGGATCTCCTCGTCGTACTGCTCGAACACGGTCTCCCGGACCAGTTCGGCCACGAAGAAGCGGACGGGGTCCGACGCCACGTCGTCCTCCGGGTAGAGAAACGGACCCACCGGGAGGTCGGCCACCAGAGCCTTCTGCAGCGCGCCGGTACCAGTCCCCTGCTCCGCCGAGATGCGGTGGAGCGTCGCGTCCTCCGGGAGGTGGTCCGAAGCCCACTGCTCCCAGCGTTCCACCTGCTCCGGGCTGCTCGCGTCGACCTTGTTGAGGGCGAGATGGACGGGGGCTCGGGTCTCTTCCAGCGCGGCCAGGAGAGGCGCCGTCTCCTGCTCGGTGGGGCGGCGCCCGGTGTCCAGCACCGCCAGGACCACGTCGGCCTCGTGGAGGGCCTCAAGCGCGGCTCCCAACATGGAGCGCTGGAGCAGGCCCCGGGCGTCCAGGAGTCCGGGGGTGTCGAGGAAGATGAGCTGGGCCGGCGGATCCTCCAGGGTGAGAAGGCCCGTCACCCGCTGCCAGGTCGTCTGGGCCTTCGCCGTCACGATGGAGAGGTGCTGGCCCACCAGTCGGTTGAGGAGCGTGGATTTCCCCGCGTTGGGTCGGCCGACGAGGGCCACGTATCCCGTGCGGGGGGGGATGGAATCGGTCGCCTCGAGCTCAGGCTCAGGCGTAGGGTCGGGCTGGGTGTCGGGGGGCATGAGGGGAGGATGGCCTCGCAAGGCGAGGCGGGCAACGGGTGGCGAGCGGTGGGGGGGGAATGCACGAAGCCCCCGACAGCGA
>CAKZOQ010000528.1 GCA_937136445.1 uncultured Gemmatimonadota bacterium | reverse complement strand
CTACTGGCTGCCCCCATCTGGGTCGTTGGGGGGGTGGCGCTGGTCTGGGGGACCACCATCGTGGCAGACTCCGCCCAGTTCTCCGCGGTGGTGACGGAGGTGGCGCCGAGCCACGCCGTGGGCACGGCGCTGACCCTTCAGACCATGCTGGGTTTCGCCCTCACGGGGGGCAGCATGCAGATGGGGGTGGGACTGGCGGACGCGGTGGGGTGGGGGCCAGCCGTGGCGGTCCTGGCCCTGGGCCCGGTGGTGGGAATCGCATCCATGCGTCGGCTGGCACGGCTCCAGGCCCGTGGGTAGGGCCGCCGGGGGGGCGGGCTCTACCGCCGTACGTCGGTGTCTGGCTTGAAGGCGGCCCAGGCGAACCAGAGGTAGTCACCGTGGGGAAGTGGGGAGAGTCGTTGGCCGGAGAGGGGCCCCTCTACCGCTCGACCGGTCAGGTCCCAGGTAGATCCGGTGTCCCGGTCCCGGAAGAAGCCCGGTGCGGCCGCCTCGAAGCTGAGGACCCGGTCCCCCAGGCTCCGGCGGAACACCCCGGACGCTCCCACGTCCCGACCCTCGGCCACGAGGCCGCGGTCCAGGGCGCTGGCGGTGCCAGGGGCCCAGAACACCACCACCGGGGTCCCCTGGATCTCGTCGTTCACCACCAGGGACTCCTCCAGCGAGCTGAAGGGATAGGCCACCGGGGTCTCGCCGAGGGTGACCGCGGCCACCCGCTCCATGGCCGGAAGGCGGTCGTCGGCCAGGAGCCCGAAGAGCGATTGGATGGGCCCCCGCCGGGTGTCGTAGCCCTGGTAGGGGTTGCGGCCGTAGGGACGGACGTGGCCGGTCCGCCGGGAGAGAACCCGCGCGTCCGGATGAGCACGGCGGAATGCGCGCCAGCTCAGGGTCTGGGCCGGATAGGGCGTGAGGCGGTCGCCTGCGAGCTCCCCGACGATGGCCTCACCCGTAGCCTGCTGCCACCAGCTCTCCGTCGCACGGTCGTACATGACAAGGTCGGAATGGCGGAGTCGACCGGTGGTCCCGAAGTCCAGGAGACGGTCGTCGTGCCGGCGCTCGAATACCAGCGCGGTGTTGCAGAGGGGGCAGTAGGTCACCGCCAACGGCCGTCCACCCACCACGTCGTTCACGATCTCGTGGTAGATGAGGATCTGGTACGGGTAGGCACGGGCGTCGCCGCCGTGCTCCACGACGAGCACGGGCTCCCGATCGTCCAGCCACTCATCGGCCTGCTCCACCGACACGAAACGCGGGTCGTCGAGGGCGGGAATCCCGTCCTTGGGTGGTCCGCCGGAGACGATCTCCTCCAGGGGAACCGTGTGCCGGGTGAAGTCCGTCCTCCACTCCTCATCCCGAGCCTCCTCCTGAGCCGCCACCGCCGCGGGCGCACTGAGAGCCAGGGCGAGGAAGGTCGCCGCTCCCATAGAGAGCGATCGCAGGCGTGCAGGAGCGTTTTGCAGGAGGCTGGCGGAAGGCACGGCGTCCCTCGTCGGGCGGTGGCTTGGGGTTCGGTGGCCCAATCGGAGGGGGCTCCTGGGAGTTCCGAGTGGGAGCGGCGGCGCCGGTACGCGGGACCCTAGGCCTGGCGGTCCAGCGGGTCCTCGAGCTCGCCGGTGATGACCTCCAGCGCGTCGGATATGGTCACCAGCCCCACGATGCGCCCCTGGTCCGGCCCCGACTCCGCCTGCTCGGCCGTGCGCCCGTGCTCGTCCTCCACCAGGAGCGCGAGTTCGTGGCGCTCCTCCTGGAAGCGGTCGATCAGACGGCTCACCGGGGTGGAGGCCGGGAGGTGCATGGCCTGGCTGAGATGGGCCCTCAGCTCCCGGGCGGCCTCCGCGGGCCCTCCCGCCGCGGCGAAGAGAGAGGGGACGTAGAGGGTACCGGCAACGTCGGCCGTGGTCCTGGGCGCGGAGGGGTCCGGCTCCCGGCCGGCCTCGAGCACCGGGTAGCGCACCCGCCCGTACGTCCCGATGCGGCGTAGGTGGGTCTCGGCTTCCTCCTCCAGGGACAGCCACAGGATGTCCTCAGGGGGGATCATGATCTCCCTCGCGGCGATGTCGTCGATCCGGAGGGCCTGCAGCACCTCGTCCCGCCTGTCTCGGGGCACTCCCTCGCCGCTGAGCAGCTCGGCCATCCGCTCGGCGAGCTCCGATCGAGCTCCGGAGGACGTTGTATGCGGACCTTCCCTCTCGGTGCGGTCCGACGACGGAGTCGCATCGGCATCGTCGTCCCCGGGGTCCAACCAGCTCCTGGTGATCTCCACCCCGAAGAGGCCCAACGAGCGTTTCGCCAGTCCGTCTCCGAAGCGGATCACGGGGGACATGACCTTGGACCAGAGCCGCAACCCCGGGGCCAGCCGACGGGCCACCGCCTCGGGCCGCTCCACCCCCAGGTACGTCGGCGCCTGCTCGCCCCAGATCTTGTGGACCAGGTTGAGAAGCACGACCCCCACCGCCACCGATACGAAGGGCACCGAGCCTTCCGGGACGCCGACCAGCTCGACGGCCGGCCGGAAGAGCGCCGTGAGGGCGGGCTCGGCCACGACGCCCAGGAGGACGCTGCTGGCGGAGATCCCGAGCTGGCATCCGGTGAGATGGATTTCGAGGCGTTCGGTGAGGGCCCAGGCAAGCCCCAGACCCCGGGCCTCGATCTCCTCGGGCGTGAGGTCCAGTCCGCGTAGCCGGGTGAGGGCGAACTCCACCGCGACGAAGAAGGCGTTGGCGGCGACCAGGGCGGCGCCGGCCGCCAGCCGGAGTGCCATCTCCCCGCTCACGAGCCGTCCCGATCCGCAGCCCGGGCAGGCGCGACGATCTCCGCGTCGTCCCGGGGTTCGAGAACTCCCCGCGCCCGGTCCTGGAGCCCATCACCGTGGACGGTGACCCTCACGAAGCCCTCCCGCAGGTCCTCGGCGGTCAGTTGTTCGCCCCCCGTCCACCGGCCCATGGCCAGGATCCCGCCGATGGTCACGCCGGCAAGGGCTCCAGCCGCAGCGCCGCCGAGGAGGGCCGCCACGGCAGCGGACCCGAGCTCCGCGATCCAGGGCCATCCATAGGCGGCAGCGCCCCAGAGCAACAGGGCGGCAGGGACCGTGAGACCTCCGACGGCGGCTCCCCGAAGGGATCCTCGAAGGGCGCCCATCCTGGACTTCACCTCGATGTGCCGCCGAACCGACCCGTCCGGGGTGCAAACGCTCACGCGGATCTGGTCCGGGGGGATCCCCGCCTCCACCAGGGCGTCCACCGCCCCCTCGACGGCGTCCCGGTCCTGGAAGCGCGCGGTTACCTCAGGGGTCGCGGGGGGACGGGTATCGGGCGTGGTCTCGTGGCTCCTGGCGGGCATGGAGTCTCCTGGTCGGCGGCAGAGCGCTCGGGTTCATCCAGAAGGTGCAACCCACATGCCGCCGTCCCGCTGCGGCTCCAGGCCGGACCCCTCCGGGGGGCGCCGACCTCCCTTTCCCTGAACCGGCCCTCCCGCCATCCTGGGGGCGGCCGCAGCTCGTGACCCCGACGGGAGCCCCATGTCCAGCAGCATGCAGCGCTGTACCGACCGATTCGTCTCCGACGCCATGGACCGCCTGGAGATGGACGAGGAGATGCGCCTGGTCCTCCGCACCCCCTACCGGGTGGTGGAGGTGGAGCTCCCCCTGGTGCGGGACGACGGCGGGATCTCGGTCTACACCGGCTTCCGCGTCCAGCACGACCAGAACCGGGGGCCCTTCAAGGGCGGCCTCCGCTATCACCCCTCCGTGGACCGGGAGCATGCCCTGGGGCTGGCCCAGCTCATGACCTGGAAGACGGCGGTGGTGGACATTCCCTTCGGCGGGGGGAAGGGCGGCATCAACGTCGATCCCGGAGCTCACTCCGAGCGTGAGCTCGAGCGCCTCACCAAGCTCTTCGTGACCCGCCTGGGCCCGGTCATCGGGCCGGAGGTCGACATCCCGGCGCCGGACGTGGGGACCGGAGCCCGGGAGATGGGCTGGATCTACGAGGCCTACGCGAAGTGGGCCGGTGCCCGACCTGGCGTCGTCACCGGCAAGCCGGTGGAGATCGGGGGGTCGCTGGGCCGGACCGAGGCTACGGGGCGGGGGGTCTGTCACGTCACCAGGTGGGCGTGCGAAGCGCGGGAGCGACCCCTGGAGGGCGCCACGGTCGCCGTGCAGGGCTTCGGCAACGTCGGGAGCCATGCCGCCCTCTTCCTGGCCCGAGCCGGCGCCCGGGTGGTGGCGGTGAGCAACCGGTTCGGCGGGGTCCATCGTTCGGGGGGTTTGGACGTGGAGGCGCTCTTCTCCGCCACCGCCGAGGCCGGGGGTGACATCCAGCTCCACGACGCCACCGAGGGCGAGCGCCTGGAGGGTGGCGAGCTTCTGGGACTGGGTGTGGAGATCCTGGTTCCTGCGGCGCTGGAAGGCGTCATCCACCCGGAGAACGTGGACGACGTGCAGGCGGAGCTGGTGGTGGAGGGGGCCAACGCCCCCGTGGAGTGCGAGGCCGACGACGCCCTGGCAGACCGCGGGGTGATGGTGGTCCCGGACATCCTGGCCAACGCCGGCGGAGTCACCGTCTCCTACCTGGAGTGGGTGCAGAACCGGCAGCGCTACCGGTGGCCGGAGGAACGGGTCAACGGCGAGCTCGAGGCCACCCTGAGGGGGGCCTGGACCGCCGTCCATGACCGGGCGACGTCCCTGGATACCTCGCTCCGGGACGCCGCCTACGATCTGGCCGTCGGGCGGGTGAAGACGGCCATCGACCTGAGGGGCTTCTAGTGTTCCACATCCTCATCGCCGTCGGCCTCGTCCTGGGGCTCGCCACCGGGCTCCTTGCCGCCGCCACGGACTCGGCGCTCCTCATGGCCATCGCCACCGGCGTCGAACCGCTGGGGACGGCCTTCATCAACGCCATCCGCATGGTGGTCATCCCCCTGGTGATGGCGGTGATCTTCACTGGAGTGGCGCGGCTGGGCGACCCCCGGAAGCTGGGAAAGCTCGGCGGCTACACGCTGGGCTTCTTCTGGAGCACCCTCATCCCGGCCATCCTCACGGGGATGGGTGTGATGTGGGTGGGGCTGCGGTTCGCCCCGGACGTGGAGGTGCCGGAGGTGACGGCCACCCAAGCGCCGGAGCTGCCCTCGCTGGTGGACTTCCTGGTGGGGCTCATCCCCGCCAACCCCTTCGCCGCGGCAAGTGACGGCAACCTGCTGTCCCTCATCGTCTTCACGGCGCTCCTGGCGGCGGCGGCCGGAGCGCTGCCCGAGGAGCGGCGTCGTCCCCTGGTGGATCTCTTCGACGCGGCGGGCGAGGCGCTCATCAAGCTCACCTGGTGGATCTTGTGGACGGCGCCGGTGGGCATCTTCGCGCTGGCAGCGCCAGTGACGGCCCGGCTGGGCTGGGCGCTGGTGCAGAACCTGGCCGTCTTCGCCATCTGCGTCATCATCGCGCTGGGCATCTTCGTGGTCTACATGTACGTGCTCCCGGCGCGACTGGTGGCCGGTGTGGGTCCGAAGCAACTCCTGGGCGGGACCTTCGGGGCCTACTCCATCGCCTTCTCCACCACCAGCACGGTGACGGCCCTCCCGGTGGCGCTGGAGGAAGTCCAGGAGAATCTGGGCGTGTCCCAGACCGTCGCCGACCTGGTGGTGCCGCTGGGCGCGTCCATGTACCGGGCAGGGAGCGCCCTCTTCCAGGGCGCGGCCATCGTCTTCCTGGCCCACCTGTACGAGGTGCCCTTTCCCATGGCGGCGCTGGGCGGGGCGGTCCTGGCCACCTTCCTCGTCTCGTTGACGGTGGCGCCCGTGCCCTCCAGCGGCGTCATGACGCTGGCCCCGGCGCTGGACACGGTGGGG
>CAKZOQ010000527.1 GCA_937136445.1 uncultured Gemmatimonadota bacterium | reverse complement strand
CGACCTCTGGATCCTCACCGGAAATCGGGACGGGCGGGGTCGGCCCCGGAGCGACGACGACCGGATCCTCCGCATGGACCCCGAACTCCTGAGGGCCGCAAGCGGTCGGTGAGGCCCCTGCTGCCCACCCTCCGGTCCGCCCCGGCGTCTTGAGGCCGTCCCCCGGCTGATCCAGCTTTCGGGACACCCGCCTGCTCCGCCCCGACCCCGGGGCCCCTTCCGGATGCCCTCGTGACCGACGACCAGCCCTCTCCCCGCAAGCGCCTCATCGTCGTGGGCGACCGCGTCCTCATCCAGCCCGAGGAAGGCGAAGACCGGTCGAAGGTCGGCCTCTACCTTCCCAAGACCGCGGTGGACAACCAGGCGGTGCAGGGTGGGAAGGTGCTGGCCACCGGTCCAGGCAACCCGGTTTCGGCGCCCACGGACGCCGACCAGGAGCCCTGGAAGACCGGCGCCTCCGCCGAGCCCCGTTACCTCCCGGTGCAGGCCCGCATCGGCGACTACGCCATCTTCTTCCGGAAAGCCTCGGTGGAGATCACCTTCGAGGGCGATCGGTATCTGGTGGTTCCGCAGGGGGCCATCCTCACCCTGGTGAGGGACGCCGAAGAGGACGACGAAGACGTTATCCCGTTCTAGGAGTGACCCGCCCCACCGACGGCAGCCTGGACCGGTATCAGCCGCTGGTGGACGACTGGGAGGCCTTCTGCGAGGCGTCCCGGCGGCGGGAACCCACCGTCTTCCGCATTCGCACCGGCCGCGTCGAGCCCGATCAGCTCCTCGCTCGGCTGCGGGAACAGGGCTTCCGCACCCGTCCGGTCGAGGGGCTGGACCACGTCCACCAAGTGGTGGACGAGCCCTACGCCGTCACCTTCACCCCGGAGCATTGGGCCGGGCTCCTCTATGTGCAGCAGGCCTCCACGGCGGTGGCCGCGCCGGCGCTGGACCCTCGTCCCGGGGATCGCGTGCTGGACCTCTGCGCCGCCCCGGGGGGCAAGACCAGCCACCTGGCGGACCTCCTGGAGGACACCGGCTGCGTGGTGGCCAACGACGTGAGCGAGGGGCGCATCCGCGGCCTTCTGGGCAACCTCTATCGGCTCGGCCACACCAACGTCCTGGTCACGGCGTCCGACGGTCGCCGATTCCCGGAGGACGCCCTCTTCGATCGGGTCCTGGTGGACGCTCCGTGCACCGGGGAGGGGACGCTACGTCGGCGGGGCGGGGATCCACCGGAGCAGTCCCGGGGCTTCCTGGATTTCGTCACCTCGGCCCAGGACGAGCTCCTGCGGAAGGCCATCCGGGTGACCCGCCCCGGCGGGACGATCCTGTACGTGACCTGCACCTTCGCACCGGAGGAGAACGAGGCCGTGGTGGACGCCGTCCTCGCGGACGAGCCGGTGACGCTGGAGGCGCTGGACCTCCCGATCCCGCACGCGCCTGGCATCACCTCCTTCGAAGGTCGGAGCTTCCGGCCGGAGCTCGAGGGCGCCGCACGCATCTACCCCCACCACCTGGACTCCGGCGGGCTCTTCCTGGCTCGCCTCCGGAAGGAGGGCGAGGCCACGAAGGCCACTGCGGACGGCTGGTCGCCGGTGCCCCTGCGCTTTCCCGGCGACGACGCCACCGAGGGGGAGGCCGGGGAGCTGGTGCGCCTGGCCCAGCGGACGCTGCGGGACTACTACGACCTGGATCCGGCCGTCCTGGACGAGGTCGGGTGGCTCCTCCGGGGTGGACGGCTCTGGCTGCACACCCTGGACGCCTGGCCGGTGCAGGGGTGGGCTCCAGGTAGCTGGCGGACGATCTCCGCCGGATTCCGAGCCATGGAATTCGACGATCGCGGCCGGTCCCGTCCCACCAACGACGTCCTCCAGTGGCTGGGATCCCGTCTCCGTCGCTCGGTGGCGGAGCTCGACGACACCGAGGTGGACCGTCTCCTGGATACAGGGCTACTCCCTTCGCGGGAGGAGCTCATGGGGTTGGTGGCCTTCCGGTGGCGCGACGTGGTGCTGGGCCGGGGGGCCTGCACCGACGACGGAATCCGGAGCGCGGTCCCCAAGGCCCGCGCCGCCCGCCTGGCCCGGAGCCGCGAGGTCATGCGGGAAGCGGCAGGGGACTGAGGCTACCCGGCGGGATCCACGGCCGGGTCGCCGGCGAGAAGCCAGGCCACGAAGGCGGCGTCGGCAGGTGCCAGGGCCATCTCGGCCAGCTCGAGCGGGCGAAACCACCCGATGGCCTCGTGCTCCAGCGGTCGCGGTACGGCGTCGGGGGAGGTGGTGGCGGCGACGAAACGGATCCGGAACCCCGCCGGGGTGTCCGGAGCCTGCCAGAGCGTCTCCTGGACCCGGTCCACCACGAGCTCCAGCTCCTCCCACAGCTCCCGTCGCAGGGCGTCGGCAGGAGTCTCTCCGGGATCCACCTTTCCCCCGGGGAACTCCCAGAGGCCGCCATGTCGCTTGGCCCGGGGCCGACGTCCCACCAGGTATCGGCCTCGGCGTACCACCACCGCGGCCATGACCACGACGGGGCCTGACTCGCCGGGATCCGGAGCGCCATTCACGCGTGCCCGGGTCATCCGCAGCTCGCGCAGGTGGGGGACTCGGGCATGATCAGCAGCCGCCCGAACGCCACCGGCTCCCGGCACTCGGTGCAGACGCCGTAGACCCCCGCCTCCCATCGCTTCAGCGCCTCCAGGAGGTGGGCCAGCTTCGCCTGCTCCCGCTCCGCCAGGTTCTTGGCCAGGCTCTGGTTCTGAAGCGAGTCCATCCGTGAGAGGCGGCCCACCGCCGTCTGGTCCAGCTCCACGGTCTCCGTGGCAGCCTCGGAGATCTTCATGCTCCGCTCGAGGCGGGTCAGTTGGCGCTCGAGCTCGTCGCGGAGGTGCTGGCGCTGGTCGGGGTCGAGGTGATCCACGGACGGGTGGGGACGGAGGGTCGGGGAGCGATCCTGGAACGTACGCTCCGTCCCCGGACCCCGGCCATCGGGAGGAGCCGCTGGGGCTACTCCGCCCGGAGCGCCTCCAGCGGGTCCACCCGGGCGGCACGCCGGGCCGGCAGCCACGTGGCCAGCAGGGCCACGGCCACCAGCACCACCGGGGCGAGAAGGAAGGAGACGGGGTCGCTGGTGGACACCTCGAACAGGATGGAGGCCATGAGGCGGCTGAGGCCGAAGGCGGCGACGAGACCCAGCACCACGCCGCCTGCCACCACTCCGATGCCCTGACGGAAGACCAGGGCCCGGATCTCCTCGGCCCGAGCCCCGAGCGCCACCCGGACCCCGATCTCCCGGGTTCGTTGGCCCACCACGTAGGAGACGACGCCGAAGAGGCCGATGGAGCCCAGGAAGAGGGCGGTGAGGGCTGCGATGAGGAGGAGCGTCATGGTGAAGGACGTGCCGGCCGTCTCCGCCGCCAACACCTCCTCCATGGTGCGGATGGAGGTGAGGGGGACGGTGGGGTCCAGCTCCGCGACGATCTCCCGGACAGAGGGGGCGGAGAGGCTGGCTCCTTCCTGGGTCCGGACGGTGAGGTAGGCCCGGTCCATGTTCGGATAGCCCCACTCCCCCACCACCAGAGGGAGGTAGGCCCAGGCCCGGGGCGGCTCGGTGAGATCCAGCTCCCGCACGTCCGCCACCACCCCTACCACCCGAGCGAAGTCGAGCTCCTCGTCCCAGCGGATGGCTTCGCCCAGCCCGTCGTTGGGCAGGAAGCGTCGGGCGAAGGTCTCGTTCACCAACGCCACCGGTTCTCCCGACTCCCAGTCGCCCCGCGTGAGGGCCCGACCCCGGACGAGGGGGTGGCCGAGGCTCTCCAGGTAGTCGGCGCCTACCGCCTTGTACATGGCCACAGGAGGCAGCTCGTCGTCGTCGCGTGGCATCGACTCCACGTAGAACGACCCGCCGTTGGCCGACCCCCCGGCCAGGGGTACGGCATTGGCGAGCCCCACCGAGGCGACGCCGGGAAGTGCCCCCACCCGATCGGCGACCTCCTGGTAGAAGGTTGCGCCCGCCCGCCCGTCCACGCCTTCGCCCAGGCTCAACCCCACCGTCACCACTCCGGTGGCCTCGAACCCCGGGTCCACCTTCCGGACGGCGTCGAAGGAGCGGAGCATGAGACCGGACCCCACGAGGAGGACCAGCGCCATGGCGAGCTGCCCCGCCACCAGCACGTTCCGCACTCGGTGTCGACCCGGTCCGTCGGTGGAGGCCCGACCACCGTCCCGGAGGATCCCGGCCAGCCTGGAGCCTCGCCACCGTAGAGCTGGGAGGATGGCGAGGAGGACTCCGGCGACGACGGCCAGAAGGGCAGTGAGCCCCATCTCCAGGGGGCCCAGCGCTACCTCGTGGAGTCGGGGGATCCCGGGAGGACCGTGTCGTACCAGGAGGCCCACCGCCACGGCGGCGAGGGGTCCACCCACCAGCCCGCCTGCCGCCCCCAGGACGAGGGATTCGGCGAGGAAGCCTCCGGCGAGCCTACGTCCACCGGCGCCCATGGCCGCCCGCACAGCCAGCTCCTTTTGCCGGGACTCGGCCCGCACCAGAAAGAGGTTGGTGACGTTGGCGCAGGCGATGAGGAAGACCACCCCCACCGTGGCCAGGACGATCCAGAGGGCCGAGGCCACCTCGGCCCCCACCATGCGTTCCTGTAGGCGCTCCAGGCTGACGGACCAGCCGGCGCCCTCCAGGAAGTCGGCTTCGATCCCCGGGTGCATCTCCGGGAGGCGTTCCTGGAGGGCCTCCGCCTGCACGGCTGCGGCCTCCAACGACACCCCAGGGCCGAGACGCCCCACCCCCGCCAGGCCGAAGGCGCCGAAGGGACCCTGAGGATCGAGGTACAAGGGCAGGTAGATGTCCACGTCGGGAGAGGGGAAGTCGAACCCCTCGGGCATGACGCCGACGAGCTCGGAGACCCTACCGTCGATGCGCACCGTGCTGCCCAGCACACCGGGATCGGCGCCGAATCGGTTCACCCAGACACCGTGGGAGAGGAGGGCCACCGGGGCCGCTGCCTCCCCGGCGTCGTCCTCGGTGAAGCCCCGGCCCAGCCAGGCATCGACTCCCAGGAGGGGAAGGAGACCTGGGGAGACCTGGACGATCTCTACCCGCTCGGGACGGCCTTCGCTCACCAGGTTCCGTTCCCCGGTGTCGTAGGCTGCCACCTCCGAGAGGAAGTCGGCCTCCTGGGCGTAGAGAGCCAGCGTCCCCTCCGAGTTCTCGAGCTCCGGGAGGTCCAGCCCGGGGGCGTGGTGCCGGATGGAGACGATGCGGTCGGAGTCCGGGTAGGGAAGGGGTTCCAGCAGCACCGCGCGGACCACGGTGAAGATGGAGACGCTTCCTGCGATGCCCAGCGCCAGCGTGAGGGATGCCGTGGCGGCATATCCCGGTCGACGGGCAAGCGTGCGCAATGCGATCCGTAGCTCGTGCCACATGCTCATGACCCTCTCCCCCCATCCCTGCCGGCTTCCACCGGCGTTCACGTGGCCGTGCCTCTCCCTCATGGAGAGCACGCGGGCCCACTCCACCGGGATTCGCCCGGCCAGGTCCATCAGCGAGCGAATCACCACCCGCGCCACCGCTCCGCTCCCCCCTGCCCGGCCGGCGGATTCCAGGAGTTGGTGCAGGTCCGCCGCCGCCTCCCGCCCCCACTCCCTCCGGGCCTTAGGTGGAAGGAGCCCGGCCAGGAGCCCGAAGGCGATTCGTCCGATCCGGATCAGCGTTGGACGAAGCCTCACGTGCCCCCCCACGCGCGGCTCGCTCGGGCGGCGTCCACGAGCCCCTGAAGCCGCTCCGTCTCCGCCCTCAGAAGCGCGGCGCCGAAGGAGGTGAGTGCGTGGTAGCGCCGCCGCTGATCGTCGTCCGGATCCGCGTCGCCCTGCAGTGGCTCGATGGCGCCGAGTTCCTCCAGGTCCCGAAGGGCCCCGTAGAGGGTGGCGGGCCAGAGGGTCACTGCTCCATCGGTCCGTCCTTCGGTCTGCTCCCGGATGGCGTATCCGTGGGCGGGTCCGTCGGCCAGCGTCAGGAGGATGTGGAACCAGGCGGTCTTCAGCGGCAGGTGCGCGTGAGGGTCCGGAGGCGTCATGGGCGGCGGGCAGCAGGGAAACGGGTTCAATGGATGATCCCTACGAAATCATATCGGTATGGTTTCATAGTGGTCTGAGGGTAGGGTGTCCGCGGTTTGACACCCCATGGACCGCTGCGGACCTTGAAGCAGTCGCCCGGCACGCCCCGACCCCTCGGCCCCATGCCCACATCTTCCCCCGACGCCGCGATCTCCGGCCGTGTGTTCGCGCTCTACGGGGCGGCCTTCGGGCTGGTCTTCCCGGTGGTGGCCACGATCATCGAGATGGGGATCCGTGGGCTCGAGCCTGGGCTCGCCGGAGTCGTCGTCGCCCAGGCCGGTGAACCCCTCCTCTGGATCATCGACACGGCGCCCTTCGTGCTGGGCGCGGCGGGCCTCCTCATCGGGCGGCGCCAGGAGCTGATCCGGGTCCTGCGGGAGCGGGAGCTGGAGGAGAGCGAGGGGCGCCGGGCCGCCGTTCTGGACGCGGTGGTGAACGGGGTGATCACCCTGGATGCCAAGGGTCGGATCGAGTCCACGAATCCCGCCCTCCGCCGCCTCAGCGGCTCGGGCGCCGGTACGTGGACGGGCCGGCCCCTGGGCGCCCTCCTGCCGGAGCTCGCCTCGGTGGAGCCGACGGAGCTCCTGGATACGTCCCGGTCCGCGGCGCTCCGCCGGGAGGACGGCGGACAGGTGCCCTGCGAGTTCACCCTGAGTCGGCTGACCCTGCCGGGGGGCGACGCCGGCTTCCTCGGGGTGCTACGGGATCTCAGTGAGGAGCACCGTCTCGCCCGCCAGGCCGACCGCTTCTTCGACCTTTCGCTGGATCCCCTGGCCATCATCGGGACCAACGGGAAGGTGATCCGGGTGAATCCGGCCATGGAGGAGCTCCTGGACCGATCCGCCGAGGAGCTGGCCGACACCCGGTACGTCGAGCTCTTCCACCCGGACGATACGGACCGGATCCTGGAGGAAGCCCGACGTCTCCAGGAGGGCGAGGCCGTCCCCTACGTGGAGGCGCGGATGGTCACCGCCGACGGGGAGACGGTCTGGGTGGGGTGGAGTGCCTTCCCGGCGCCGCTGGACGATCAGGTCTACACGGTGGGTCGGGACGTCACACGGGCCCGGGAGGCTCAGGAGGGCCTCCGTCGGGCCAAGGAGCTGGCGGAGGAGGCCAATCGGGCCAAGAGCGAGTTCGTGGCGAACATGAGCCACGAGATTCGCACGCCCATGAACGGCATCATCGGCATGACCCGCCTCACCCTGGACTCCGAACTCACCGACGAGCAGCGGGAGTACCTGGAGCTGGTGGACTCCTCGGCCCAGTCGCTCCTCCAGATCATCAACGACGTCCTGGACTTCTCCAAGATCGAGGCGGGGAAGCTGGAGCTCGAGCGCGTACCCTTCGGTCTGCGGAGCACCCTGGCCGACAGCTTCAAGTCGCTGGCCATCAAGGCGGCGGAGAAGGGTCTGGAGCTCCTCTACGAAGAGGCTCCGGGCGTGCCGGAAGCCCTGGTGGGGGATCCGGGACGCCTCCGACAGGTGCTGGTGAATCTCACGGGGAACGCGGTGAAGTTCACCGACGAGGGCGAGGTGGCGGTCCGCATCGACCTCGAGGGGGAGGACGACGGCGAGGTGGTGCTCCGCTTCCGCGTCTCCGACACCGGACCGGGCATCCCCGCGGAGGCCCAGGACCGGATCTTCCGGGCCTTCCGCCAGGCCGACGGCTCCACCACGCGGCGGTTCGGCGGGACGGGGCTGGGCCTGGCCATCTCCTCCCAGATCGTCCAGCAGATGGGTGGTCGCATCGAGGTGGATTCGACGCCTGGGACGGGAGCGACCTTCTCCTTCGTCGGGCGGTTCGGGCGGGCGGAGCCTGGCGCCGTGGACCCGGTGCGTCTGGCCTCGTCGGAATCCCTCCGCGACCTCCGCGTCCTCATCGTGGACGACAACGCCACGAATCGTCGGATCCTCCGGGAGGCGGTGACCCGGTGGTCCATGGAGCCGACGCTGGCCGCCGGGGGGCCCGAGGCATTGGAGCGGTTCCGGGGGGAGGGGGAGGCCTTCGACCTGATCCTCACCGACCTGAACATGCCGGAGATGGACGGCTTCGGGCTCTTGGAGGAGCTGGGTCGGGACCCGGGCCGGGCCGCGCTGCCGCCCGTGATCCTCCTCACCTCCGCCGTCCGCCCGGGCGACGGAGGCCGGAGAGAGGATCTGGGTGTGGAGGGCTTCATGCTGAAGCCCATCCTCCCCAACGAGCTCCTGGACACCATCCGTGGCGTCATCGGACGCCGGGACGCCGCGGCAGGCCCCAGCTCGACCGAGGATGGGGACGGGGAGGCGGCGCCGGGGCTGGACATCCTCCTGGCGGAGGACAACAAGGTGAATCAGACGCTCGCCCTGGCCCTCCTGCGGAAGGAGGGCCACCGGGTCGTGGTGGCCGAGACCGGTGTGGAGGCGCTGGAGCATCTCGAGAACGCCAGCCCGGACCTGGTGCTCATGGACCTGCAGATGCCGGAGATGGATGGACTCGAGGCCACCCGTCGCATCCGGGCCGGCGAGGAGGGGACGGGCCGCCACATCCCCATCCTGGCCATGACGGCCCACGCGATGAAGGGCGACCGGGAGCGCTGCCTGGCGGCAGGGATGGACGACTACGTCTCGAAGCCCATCGACCCCCGGGTCCTCCACGAAACCATCCAGGGGCTCACCCATTGGTCCGGGGGCCCGGTGGCCCGTTCGGCGGATGCCGCTCTGGGTGGCTCGCCGGCGGACCGACGGAGCTTCGACGCCACGCGAGCCCTTTCGAACGTGGGAGGCGACCACCAGGTCCTGCGGGGTGTGCTGGACGTCTTCCGGGAGCACGGGCACCGCCGGATGGAGGCCCTGGAGCGCGCCTGGACCGAGGAGGACGTGTCGGAGCTCGCCGAGCTGGCCCACTCGCTGAAGGGGACGGCCGGCATCCTGGCCATGCCCGTCCTGGCCGAGCTGGCCGGGAGCCTGGAGAAGTGGGCCCGGGATGAGGACGAACTCGGCCTTCCCCGGGCGGAGGCGGAGGCGCTCGTCTCCCGGACCCGACGGGAGCTGGAACGGGCCCTGCAGGCGGCGGAGACAGCCACCCGCTCCGACTCCTCCCGCCCCGGCGCCGCGTAGCGTCCCTGCGTCAGGGCGCGGACGCCGCCCCGATCTCCCGAGCCGCGGTGTACACCAGGTCACCCAGCGGGGACTGATCTCCGTTGGCGGAGTTGGCCGCCAGGTGGAAGAGGATCGGCCCCCTGCCTGGCGGGGCCGTCCAATGCACCCTCCAGGTGGTGCCCGACGGATCCGTGACCTCGCTGCCCTCCGCCGTCTGCGCCACGTAGTCCGCCGCCAGGCTGTCGGGTGAGAGGACCTGCACCCCACCGTCGCCTGCGGTGAAGGCGCCCGCCTGACTGCCATCGGGGTGGCGGGCGGTGAGCTGGAACCCGGCCCGTGCGGTGCCCTCCGCCTCGAGGACCACCTCCAGCTCGTAGGAGCTCCCGGGCTCGTAGGCCTCCGGAAGGCCCAGGAGCGTCAGCGACCCGCCAGGGAGGTTCGGGCCAGCCTCCAGGTGACAGACCGTGCAGTCGTCCTCCCCGAAGCCGCCGGTGTGGCCGGGGATGGGGACATCGGCCTGGGGGAGGGTCCGGGAGGGGACGGCCCCCGCCGCCGCCAGCGCGGCTACGAGCACGACCGTCCCTCCCGGGATCCACCCTCGTCCCCGGGACATCGGACGCCGCCGGGGGGGCGAGGTCAGCTCACTGGACGGGTCGGCGGAAGCTCCGCCCGGCCCACCGTGTTGGCATCCGTGCCGAACCAGACCTGCTGGGTCTCGGCGTCGTAGTACATATGGCGGATGGTGCCCCCGCCGCTGGCCACTTCGACGCTGCTGAAGAACTCCTCGCTCTCCGGGTCGAAGCCTACGAAGCGGTTGGGCTGGCTGCCCGTCTCCACGAACCAGATGCGGTCCTCGTCGTCGATGGCCATGCCGTAGGG
>CAKZOQ010000526.1 GCA_937136445.1 uncultured Gemmatimonadota bacterium | reverse complement strand
CGCGCCTCGGCGGCTTCCATCTTCCTCGTCAGGTCGTCGCGCTTTCGTGCGAGCCGGTCGAGCCGGACCCCGGGATCGACCTTGGCGGGTCCATCGGTCCGATTCCCCCGCGTCCGCTTGGAGCGGGCCGAACTGCCCGTGTTCTTCTTGCCGCCGCGTGCCTTGAGGACCACCGAGTCGGCGTCCAGGTGGTCGTCGCCGCAGAAATGGACGTACTCCTCGTAGGTGCCCAGGTAGTCCTTGACCTCGTCGCGCTTGATCTCCACGATCCGGGTCGCCAGTTGGCTCACGAACCAGCGATCGTGGGAGACGAGGATCAGGGTGCCGTCGAATTGCTCGAGGCCCTGCACGAGCGCCTCGATGGATTCGAGGTCCAGGTGATTGGTGGGCTCGTCCAGAACCAGAACGTTGGGCCTGTCCATGGCCAGACGGCTGAAGACCAGGCGGGCGGCCTCCCCGCCGGACAGGCTGCTGAGCTTCTTCGCGCCGTCATCTCCGGACAAGAGCATCATCCCCATTTGTCCGCGCACGAAGCCACGATCCTTCCCCGGACAGAAGTCCCAGAGCCACTCCTCGGCCGTGCGGGACGCGTCCTGGAAGGCATCCTTGTGGTCCTGCGCGAAGTACCCCGTGTGGGTCTCGTAGCCCCAGGCGACGTCGCCCGCGTCGGCCTCCAGATCGCCCATGATGATCTTCAGGAGGGTGGACTTGCCGATCCCGTTGGGCCCCATGATGGCGATCCGGTCGCCCCTGCGTACCTTCAGGTCGACGCCGTGGAGCACCTCCTTGTCGCCGAAGGACTTCCGGATGCCCTCGATGGTGAGGACCTCCTTGCCGCTGGGCCGGCGGGCGTCGAAGCGGAACGTCGGGTATCGGCGCGAGCTTCCCGGCAGCGTGTCCATCTCCGCGACCTTCTTCTCGATGATCTTCACCTTGCTCTGGGCTTGACGGGCCTTGCTCGCCTTGGCCTTGAAGCGGTCCACGAACTCCTGGTGGTGGGCGATCTCCCGCTCCCGTCCCGCGATCTCCTTCTCCCGTCGCTCGCGCTCCTCGACCTTGGCCTTCTGGAAGTAGGAGTAGTCGCCGCGATAGAGCGTCACCGTCTGGTAGTCGACGTCCAGAATGTCGGTGACCACGTTGTCCAGGAAGCGATGATCGTGGGAGATGACCACCACGGGTCCGGCGAAGTCCCGCAGGAACTTCTCCAGCCAACGGATGGACAGGATGTCGAGGTGGTTGGTGGGCTCATCCAGGAACAGCACGTCGGGGCTGCTCGCCAGGACCTGCGCCAGGAGAACCCGGAGCCTGAATCCGCCGGAGAGGGTGGAGAGCGGTCGACGGTGGACGTCGGCGGGAAGCCCGAGGCCCTCGAGGATCTCGGCGGCGCGGGCCTCGGCCGTGTAGCCGTCGTGGAACTGCACGATCTCTTCGAGTTCGCCGAACCGGTCGGCGTCGAAGTCGGTCTCGGCCTTGGCCAGAACCTTCTCCTTCTCGACCATGGCCTCCCAGAGCTCGGCGTTCCCCATGAGCGCCACCTCCAACACGTCCTGATCCTCATACAGGAACTGATCCTGGCGCAGCACGCCGAGGCGGAGGTGCTTGGGGATGGCTACGTGGCCTTCGGTCGGGTCCGTGTGACCGCTCAGCACATCGAGGAGCGTCGTCTTACCGGAGCCGTTGGCACCGATGAGGCCGAAGCGCTGGCCGGCGTTGAGCTGGAAGGACGCCTTCTCGAAGAGGGTCCGGTCGCCGAACTGCTTGGAGAGATTGGATACGGAGATCATAGGACCGGGAATCTAGGAGGATCTGGTGCCGAGAGGGTGTGCGGATCTCCTCGATGGGCGAGGTGCTGCGGAAGTCAGGCCCGCGCACCTTCGACCTCGGAGGCCCGATCGCCTCGCTCCTCGCTCCACCTCGCCGGGCGCCAGTCGCCGGCGCCCCGAGGGAATCTCCACCCGCCCGATGCCCCCGTCCCACGTGGTGTAGAGGGCCCGGGAGTCGGGGGTGAAGGCCGAGCCCGGGTAGACCTCTCGGTACCGCATTCCTCCGCCCTGGTGGTCGTCGCGCTGCACGTCCATGCGGAGCCACGAAGTCTGCCGGGTGGACGGGAAGCGGTCCCTCTCGGCCGCCTTCGCCGGCGTGGCGTGAAGGGCGGCGTCGTGCACGACTTCATTCAGCCGGTCGCTGACGAGCCGGCAGAACCCGGACTTCTTCATGAGCTCACCGAACGCCGACAGGGTGACCGGCCGTCGCGGCGGCCCGGAGGCTGAGACGCGGATGGAGGAAGCCAAGGAGGGGGAGTCCGGCGCGGGCGCCCGCGAGGAGGTCGAGGCGTGCCTCGCCTGCGGCGGCACCCGGTGGACCACCGAGGTGGAGGTTCGGGCCCAAATGCATCCGGACCCGGAGCGCTTCACCTTCGTGCGCTGCTCCTCGTGTGGGCTCGTCTTCTTGAATCCCCGGGTGCCTGCAGAGGGGTTGGGTCGCTACTACACCGAGTCGTACCTGCCCTACCGGGGGGCCTCGGCGTGGGCCCGGTTCGCGCCCCTGGTGGCGTCGGGGCTGCGGGCCACGGACCGGAAGCGTGTCCACATTGTGGAACGGTTCGGGAGGGTGGGGCCCGGGAGTCGGGTGCTGGACGTCGGATGCGGCCATCCGACCTTCCTGGAGCGGCTGGTGGAGCAGACCGGCGCCCAGGGCATCGGCATCGACTTCAGCGATGAGGGGTGGCGAGGCGATCCGGCCCGTTGGCAAGGCCTGGACCTCCGGAAGGAGGAGGTCACCGAGCTCGAACTCGACGCACCCGCCGACGTCGTCGCCATGTGGCACTATCTGGAGCACGACTACGACCCG
>CAKZOQ010000525.1 GCA_937136445.1 uncultured Gemmatimonadota bacterium | reverse complement strand
CGCACGAAGGCCAGGAAGCCGGGGAAGGCCAGCTCGGTGAGCGGCTCTCCCTCCAGCGCCTCCTCGTCGGTGATGTTCTCCCACTCCAGCTCGTTCCAGTACAGGTCCTGCGCCTCTTCCAGCAGGAAGCCACGGACCCGATCGGAGAGGACCGTGTCCGCCTCGAAGTCGGGATCTTCCAGCGGGCGATCCAGGATCCGCTCCAGTCGCTCCTTGCGACCGTCGAGCAGGGTGTTGGTGCGAAGCGTCATGTCGGTACGGGTGGGGTTGGCTGTGAGGTGGGGGGAGGGGAAGATAGAACGGCGAAGGGGCATGGGAAACGCCCCCCGGAGCGCTACCTGTGACCTCCGTCCGGCCGACGATCCCGATCCTGGCCCGACGCCAGGATGTCGTACAGCCAGCGGGGCAGGATCTGACCGAGGAAGGTCTGGATCCAGAGCGGGAAGGGAAACCCGACTCGCCGCCCTCCCCGGAAGATCGCCTTCTCGATGCGATCCACCGCCGGCTCCAGCTCCATCAGGAAGGGCATGGGGAACGGATTCTCCTCCGTCATCTCCGTCCGCACGTAGCCCGGCGTGACGATGGTGACCTGGACGCCCGTCTCACGAAGATCGATGCGGAGGCTCTCGAAGAAGGCATCCACCGCCGCCTTCGACGCTCCGTAGGCCGCCGTCGACGGAAGACCTCCGTACCCGGCCAGGCTGCCCACCACCGAGATGCGACCGGAATCCCGTTCGAGCATGGACGGAAGCACCGCCTCCGTGGCGTAGACGGCACCCAGGAAGTTCACCGCCAGCATCGCCGCCACCTCGCGCCCGTCCAGCTCGTCGGGGTAGGTGGGCCAGTCCACTCCCGCGTTGGCGAAGAGGAGGTCCACCGGGCCCAGCTCGTCCCGGGTCCGGGCCACCGCCTCCAGGACCTGGGGGCGTTCGGCGACGTCGCAGGGGCACACCAGGGGCCGGCCGCCGGCGGCGCGAACCTCCTCCGCCACCTCTTCCAGACGCTCCACCCGGCGGGCGGCGAGGGAGACGGCGAAGCCTCGGGCGGCGAGGCGCAGGGCGAGCCCCCGTCCGAAGCCGGACGACGCTCCCGTGACGAAGGCGACGGTGCTCATGGCGTGGAGGGTACCCAACCCGGTGGGCAGCGTCCAGCCGCCCCGAAGAGCATCCCCACCAACGCCGGACCGGTGATGGCCCGGCCGGTGGTTGACCGGTACGGTTCCCGCCACCCAGCCTCGCCCCACCCCCTCCCCGAGCCCAGGTCCGCCGGGTGGACACGAATCCCTTCCGCAGCGCCCGACGTCCCAGGCCCTCCGACCCACCTCCCCGTCCCGGTCTGCTGTCGCGGGCCTTCCGGTGGATCGATGCGTGTCTGGCGGGGCAGACGTGGTGGTATCGCGCACCCGTCTGGCTGGGTCTGGCCTGGATCTTCCGGCGCTACCAGTCGGAGTTCCAGTATGCCAGCATCTTCTCCGGCATCACCCTCGCCTTCCACGAGATGGGCCACGCCGCGCTCGTCTGGTTCGGCAACGAACTCCTCACCACGGCCGGAGGGACGCTCGCCCAACTCCTGGTACCGACAGGTGCGGCGGTCTACCTCCTGGTGAAGCAGCGCGACCCCTTCGGCGCCACGTTCGGGGCCTTCTGGCTCGGGACGGCGCTGGTGGATGCGGGGATCTACGCGGCCGATGCCCGGGCCCAGGCCCTCCCGCTGGTCTCCCCTTTCGGACCGGTGGACGCCACCTCCCACGACTGGACGGTGATGCTCATGCGGGTGGGACGGCTCGCCCGGGATCAGGCCATTGGAGGGGCGCTTCAGGATGCCGGGATGGCAACGATGGCCCTCTCGCTGGTGGCAGGGGCCTGGTTGCTCTGGCGCATGGCCCGGAGCGATGGGACCGGAAGGAGCTGAGCCTACACGGCCCGGAGGAAAGAAACCGCCTCGGCCTCGTCCCGGACGACGCGATACCGGGTGCGATCGTCCTCGCGATACACCTGCTGGATCCGGGCGATTCCGTAGGCCAGGTCACTGTCCACGAGGATCACGACGCGATCGTCGCCGTTCTGCAGCGCCTTCGCTCGCTTCCCGAGGTGTCGGAAGTCCTCACCCTGCAGCAGAAGCTTGCATCCACGGAAGTCCCACAAGCGTTGGGACCACCGGAACGTCCCGTCCAGAGACAGCTCCACCATCGCCGCGAGGATCTCGTGGCGCGATACCTTGTCGTGGAAGACGATCCGGACCGAATCCGAACCGTCGCCGGGTTCGATGGAATAGGTCATGGATGGAGGGACGGATGCGAGAGACATCCGGTGCCCTGGCTGGGGGGAGGGTCGCATGAACGTAACCGGACCAGGGGGAGGCGGGAAAGGCAGCACGGGCTCGGCGGCCCGTGCTGCCTGGTCGTTCAGGGGGTCATACCCGAGAGGGAACTCGGTCCCCCCTGTCGTGCCGATCACGATGGCGAGAAGGGTGGTGCAGGTTCCTTCACGCCGCAGAATCTAACCCCGTCGGGAGGCGTGATTCAAGGTGGCAGGAAGACCCCCGGCACCGTCTCC
>CAKZOQ010000524.1 GCA_937136445.1 uncultured Gemmatimonadota bacterium | reverse complement strand
CTTTCCGGCCCATAGCTGGTGTCCACGCCCACCACGATGGGAATCCCCAGCTCGTGGGCCCGCCGCACCATCTCCACCCGACGCGGCGCGAGGTGCTGACCTCGGAGGAAGAGGCGGGGGTCGGCGTAGTCGCCGGCCTGCCCGAAGGAGAGAACCGAGGAGAGGGTCGGCACCAGCCAGGTCCCCTCGTCACGCATGAGCGCCAGCGTCTCGGGGGAGGCGTAGGTGCCGTGTTCGATGCTGGCGACGCCGGCGCGTACGGCCGCCTGGATCCCCTCGTCGCCGTGCGCGTGGGCTGCCACAAGGAGCCCGTGCTCGGTGGCTTCCTCCACGACGGCGCGGAGCTCCGCCTCCGTGTAGACCTGCTCCCTGGGGTCGGTGGTGGGGGTGCCCGCCCGCTCGGTGGCCCGGGTCTTGATCCAGTCCACCCCGTGATCCGCGTTGACCGCGACCAGGGCCCGGAGTTCCTCCGGGGTGTCCACGCTGTCGGTGAGGAACCCGTGGAGGCGGGGGTCTGCCAGTGCTCCGTCGGCGAGTTGGGGCGTGACATAGACGCCGGTGGCCAGGATGTCGGGACCCGCCAGGCGACCTTCCTGCACGGCGTCGCGGAGGGCCACGTCGGCATATCCACCGACCCCGGCGGTGCGCACGGTGGTCACTCCCGACTCCAGGGCCCGCTGGGCCGCGCCGAGGGTGTTGAGGTGGCTGTGGGCGTCCAGGAGGCCCGGCACCACCCAGTAGCCGCTCAGGTCGAGGGACCGGGCACCTCCGGGGACGGAGATCTCGGAGCGGGGTCCCACGGCCTCGATACGGCCCTCCACCAGGAGGATCGAGACGTCGATCCTCGGGTCGGCCGAGCGCCCGTCCACGACGTTCACTCCGTGCAGGACCAGGGGGCCGGGCGCCGGAAGGGGGGACTGGGCCACGGCGGGTGCCGCTCCCGCGGCGAGGACCATGGCGGTCGTGAGGAGGGCGACCGCGGCGGGGCCGAGGCTCCCGTGGAGGCCAGAGGAACGGTGCGGACGGTGGGTCATGGGCTGCAGACTCCGGTGGGTGGGTCGGGACGGAGGCATCATCGGGTGCGGCGGAGCAGGACGACAGGGGTGGGCGTCCTCGCTCCGGATTGACACCCGGCGCGCCTGCGGCGCACTCTGGCCCAGGTCCTGTACGTCCCATCCTCCGTGGAGGCCCCATGAAGCGGTACTTCCTGACGATCCTGGCCCTCGTCGCCCTCTCCCTGGCCTTCTTTCCGGGATCGGCCTCCGCCACCTGGTCCATCATCGCCGTGGACATGGAGACAGGCCGTCTGGTCATCGCCTCCGCCACCTGCGCCGCCGAGGGGCCGGATCAGCTCAAGCTCCTCCAGGCCATCGTGGTGCCGGGGATCGGCGTCTCCGCGGCCCAGGCCGGAGTGGACCGGACGCAGGCCAACCACCGCCTCGTCTTCGAGGAGCTCCAGAAGCGCACCCACCCGGAGCAGATCATCCGGATGCTGGAGGACGACCCGGAGGTGGAACGCCGCCAGTTCGGCATCGTGGACGCCATGGGGCGCACCGCGGGGCGCACCGGCTCGGGGAACCGCGACGCGGCGGCCCACTACGCCGGAGAGGCGGAGGACGGCGTCATCTTCATGGTGCAGGGCAACATCATCGCCAGCGAGGCGGCCATGGAGGCGGCCGTCGGGGTGATGGAGGACGGCACCATGTCCCTCACCGACCGGGTGATGGCGGCTATGGAGGCCACCGATGCCCTGGGGGGGGACGCGCGCTGCACCTGCCAGACGGAGCCCCTCCCCGGTGCCGCCTGCAACGGGAAGACTTCGCATGTGGCCTACATCCTGGCCGCCGACCCCCAGGACCCCATGGGACGGTTCCACGCGAACCACCCGGAGGACCTCCGCGCCCCCTACAACAACGGTGACTACCACCTCTACCTGGCGGTGTGGCCGGACAACACCCGGGACCACGAGGACGCCAATCCCGTGCGGACCCTCCGGATGCGCTACGACGCCTGGAAGGCGGAGCAGGAGGGCTAGCCGCGGGTCCCGCCGGCGCCTCGACCCGCGCTCCGGCCACGCTCTGAACCCCCTTGCCGGTCCCTGGCAGTGGCTGCGTGAATCTATTGACAAAATTATTTGTCCAATCTATCCATCGATGCATGAATCCCGCGCCCATGACCGAGCTTGAGGTTCTCCGGGACCCAGCCGCCATCGCCCTCCTCGCCGATCCGGAACGTCGGCGCCTCGTGGACGCGCTCGCCGAGCGTCCCGATTCGGCGGTGGGACTCGCCCGGCGGCTCGGGGACACGCGGCAGCGACTCAACTACCATCTGCGACAGCTCGAGAAGGCCGGGGTGATCGAGCTCGCTGCGGAACGGCCCCGGCGGGGCGCGAAGGAGCGGGTCCTGCGGCCGGTGGCCCGGCGCTTCGTGGTGGACCCCGGCGCCTTGGGCACCCTGGGGGCTGGCGACCGCCTGACGGGATCGGACCGGTTCTCCGCCAACTGGCTGCTGGCCCTCGCGTCCCGGGCCATCCGAGAAGTGGCGGACCTCATGCACCGGGCGGTGAGCGGCGGCAAGCGACTCCCCACCGCGGGGATGGCTGCCCGGGTCCGGCTGGCCCGACCCGCCGACTTCGCCCCCTTCGTGGAGGAGTTGGGTCAGGCCGTGGCGGAGGTGGTGGCGCGATGGGACGCGGGAGGAGCGGAGAGCCGGAGCTTCCGCGTCTTCGTCGGGAGCTACCCCGGGGGAGACGGGGAGGAGGCCGGAGTCGAGAACCCAGGAGCAGGAGGAGGTAGCAGATGAGCGAAGAGACGCAGGCACGGACGTCGTCCGGCGAGGAGATCCGGAGCGCGTCCGGCGAGATCGAGATCGACGCCCCGCCGGAGCGGGTCTGGCGGGCCCTCACCGAAGCCGCGGAACTCGAGCGTTGGTTTCCCCTGGAGGCGAAGGTGGAGCCCGGCCCCGACGGTCGCATCTGGATGGGGTGGGGGAACGAGTTCGGGGCCTGGAGCCCGGTGGAGGTCTGGGACCCGCCCCATCACCTCCGCATCTCGTGGACCCTGCAGGACGGGGAGGAGGCCTCGGCCCAGATCACCGACTACCGCCTGGAGGGCGGCGACGGACGCACCGTCCTCCGGGTCGTGACCTCGGGCTTTCCCGACGGGGCGGAGTGGGACGACATGGTGGAGGGAACCCGGCTCGGCTGGGTCTTCGAGCTCCGCCAGCTCAAGCACTACCTGGAGCACCACGACGGTGAAGACCGGGCCGCCGCCTACCTCCGCCGGCGGGTCCGCATCCCCCGATCCGATGCCTGGGACCGGCTCTTCCGGCCGGGGACGGGGGTGGAGACCCTCGCCGGGTCGGTCTTCGACCGCACCCCACCCTGGCAGCTCGCCCTGGTGAGTGCCGAGCCCCCGCAAGGGATGATCCGCATCACCGTCGATCCGTCCCACGACGACCCCGAGGCCCGCGATGTGGCCGTCTTCGTGGCGGCATGGGGCCAGGCGGCGGAGCAGGTGCCGGAGGTGGCCGAGACCTGGCGTCGCCGTCTCGGTCAGGTGTTCCCCGAAGGCCAGGCGCTGGACGCGTAGCGTGGTGCCGCGAAAGTCCTGATGCCATTCGGCGCCGGATGCATCCGCCCTGAACGCGCCCCGGAAGGGGGCGCTCGTCGTTGGAACTCCTTGCCGTAGCTCATGCTACGCCGCGTCGTTCCGCTTCGTAGGGCCGGCGCCTCAAGCCCCCCGGTAGGTACCAGACTTCGGCGACACCACGCCTAGCGACCCCCCTCGAAGCGCGTCCGGACCTGCGCTCCCCCGGGATCCTCCGCCAGGACGAACCAGGCCGGGGCGCCGGCATCCAACGCTCCGCCGGGGCCCAGCGCCTCCGGCAGGGGGACCACGTAGAGGCCGTCCGCCCGGAGGGTGTCCCGGGCCACCTCCTCTCCCAGATCGCCGATGTCGTCGATGATCCCGCCGCGGCGCAGGAGGGGCCGTCCGTACTCCACCAGCAGGTCGGCCTCCATGGTGGGGAGGCCGGGAATGGCCAGCGTGCCACCGAGGACCAGCAGGTCGTTGAGCCTCGGCCCGTTGTAGGCCAGCTCCTGGTAGGTCTCGGCACCGTACGCCTCGTACGCACCGGTGGCGATGCCATCCAGGGCGCTCAGCAGCCCGACGAAGTTCGCCTTCCGAAGGTGCTGCTTCTGGGGGTCGTCGTCCCACCACCCGCCCGACTCGATGAGGATGGTGCTGGCGCCCCAAGCCCCCATGAGGTCCCCGAAGGCCCGGGGATTGAAGGTGTCGTCGTACTTGGCGATATGGTCGCCCACCAGAGGGCGAAGGGTGTGGACCAGCAACGACGAGACCTGCATGGCCCGGTGCCGCTTCTGGTCGATGTCCCGGGCGGGGTTGAAGGCCGGGGCCAGGAGCGCGATCGCGGCGGATCGGTCGGCGTCCCCCACCCGGGAGCGAGGATCCTGGTCGTGGAGGTTGAAGCCGAAATGGGGCTCCACGGCGTCCCGCACGGCCTTCAGGGTCCGACCCTCGGGAGTCTCCAGCCGCCGGGCGTCCCGGTTGATGTCGATGCCCTGGGCGT
>CAKZOQ010000523.1 GCA_937136445.1 uncultured Gemmatimonadota bacterium | reverse complement strand
GGCAGACTTGCGGGCGCTGGCCCGAGAGGGAGGGATGAGGACCATGGCGGAGATCGCCGTGAGCCGGGCGCAGGTTGGGGACACCGATGTCGCCGAGATCCGTCGGGTGATGGGTTCGGACCTCCTGACCGGGGAGTCCCGGCGGGGGGAGCGCGCGGGTCGGGCCCGGTCCGGGTCCGGACCTGATGCATCGACCCCCCGCGCGCCCGATCTTCCCGAGGCTTCCGTGGACGCCGACGCGCCCCCGCGGGCGGTCCTCGTGGCACGGGATCCGGGGGTCCGGGAGGTCGTGAGGCGAGGGGCGGTCATGGCCGGGGTCCGGTTGCACATGGAGGGGGACATCCCCGCCGCCGCCGTGTGGGCCGAGGTCCAGGGGGCGGCGGTGGCCCTCCTCCACCTCGAGGAGGTCGGGGAGCCGGGCATCCAGCGCCTGGCCGACGCCCGCGACGCCTTCCTCATGGTGCGTCCGGACCTCCCGGGTGTGGTCCTCCTTCCCCACGACGACCTCGAGGTGGAGCAACTCCTGGTGGATCACGGCTTCACCGACTACCTGCGACCGCCTGTGGAGGCGGCTCGGGTGTCGTTCCTCCTGGAGCGGATCCTCCGGCGCCTGGAGATCGAAGCGGCGAGATGAACCGAGTGCGACCGCGGGAGGTGGGGTCGCTCCGTCCCCCGGCTCCAGCTGGCCGGGTTTGCCCTCCGGTCGGTGGGTCCCGAGATTCGGGTAGGCCCCGGCGAGACCCCGGGGATGACGCGCAACGAGCGAGGTGACGTCCATGCCCGATTCTGAGGAATCCGGACTCGAGGGATGGATCCCTCTGGGAACCGAACGACCCATCTGGAACCGCTTCTTCCAGGTGGCCCCCCTGGTGGTCGTGGGCACCCGGGAGCCCGACGGCAGCCACGACCTCGCTCCCAAGCACATGGTGACGGCCCTCGGGTGGCAGAACTACGTGGGCTTCGTGTGCACTCCGCGCCACGCCACCTACCGGAACGCTCGCAGGGAGGGGGTTTTCACCCTCTCCTTTCCGCGTCCCTCGCAGGTGCTCTCCACGAGTCTGGCAGCCGCCCCGCGGTGCGAGGACGACGAAAAGCCGTCGCTGGGCCTTCTCGAGACGATTCCGGCGCCGACGGTGGATGGGGTCCTCCTCCGGGAGGCCCTGGTCCACCTGGAGTGCGAGACGGACCGCATCGTCGACGGGTTCGGGGAGAACAGCCTCATCGCCGGGCGGGTGGTCCAGGCGTGGGTGGCCGACGATGCCCTCCGACGGGCCGACACCGACGACGCCGACCTCCTCCAAGGGGAGCCGCTCCTCGCCTACGTCGCACCAGGACGTTGGGCGAAGATCGCCCACACCGACGCCTTTCCCTTTCACGAGGGATGGTCTCGATGAGGGACGGCGCGAGCGGAACCGGGACGTCCACCCGGGACCTTCCCAGGCCGGAGGAGGCGGGGCAGACGCTGGAGCACGTCCTGGGGCTGCGGGACGAGTTCATCGAATTCCTTGCGGGCCTGTGCCGCATCGAATCACCCACCGACCGGCCCGAGACCCAGCGGAAGATCCACGCCTACCTGGAGCCCACCTTCGAAGAGCTGGGCTACGAGGTCCGCGTCGTTGCCGGGCGTCGTAGCGGCGACCACCTGCTCGCGAGCCCTCACGGCCGGGCTCGGGGCGCGCCCACCCAGCTCCTCGTGGGTCACAGTGACACCGTCTGGCCGCAGGAGACCCTGGCCGAGATGCCCGTGGAGGAGGTGGAGGGTCGACTCCACGGGCCGGGTACGCTCGACATGAAGGGGGGATTGACCCAGATGGTCTTCGCCCTGCGGACGCTCCGGGACCTGGGGCGGGATCCGGAGGTGGCCCCGGTGGTCTTCATCAACTCCGACGAGGAGGTGGGAAGCCCGGATTCGCGTCGGCACGTTCGCCGACTCGCCCGCCAGGCGTCCCGGGCCTGGGTCCTGGAGCCGTCCCTCGGACCACGCGGGCTCCTCAAGACCGCCCGAAAAGGGGTGGGGCGCTTCGAGGTCACGGTCCGGGGACGCGCGGCCCACGCAGGGCTGGATCCCGAGGCGGGGGCCAGCGCCATCGTCGAGCTCTCCCAGGTCATCCAACGCTTCAACGAACTCAACGACCCAGCGCACGGGACCACGGTGAACGTGGGGCGGATCACGGGAGGGACGCGGCCCAACGTGGTGGCCGCCGAGGCCACGGCCAGCGTCGACGTCAGGGTGCCGGACAAGGAGACGGGGGCCGAGCTGGAGCGCCGGGTCCGAAGCATTCGCCCCGCCGATCCCCGGGTGGAGCTCACCATCGAGGGGGGCATCCGCAGCGACCCTCTCGAGCGGACCCCGCGCAACCTCCGCCTCTGGGAGTTGGCGCAGGCGGAAGGGGCGGCGCTGGGGCTGGAGCTCGACCACGGCATGGCCGGTGGGGCGTCGGACGGCAACACCACGAGTCGCTTCACCGCGACGCTGGACGGGCTGGGATGTGTCGGGGACGGCGCCCACGCGCTCCACGAGCACATCCTCATCGAGCCCTCCCTGGAACGCTGCGCCCTCCTGGCTCGGCTGCTCCAGGCACCCGAGGTGACGGAGGGGACATCGTGAACAACGTGCTCTTCAGCTCCATGACCCGCATTGCCGACCTGCAGCAGCAGCCCCTCCGCTGGGGCCCGCTGGGCCGAGAGCAGTGGGCCGCCGGTGACTACGTCGTGGGCCGGGTGCTGCCCCGGAACTACTCGGCGGTTCCCCTGGAGCTCGCCGACGGACGGAGGTGCGCGCCCATGGCCGGCGACCTCGTCGTGGGCGCCTTCGGACGCCGGGCCGCCACGCTTGAGGCCACGGGGACCTTCGAGGAGATCGGGGCGGACCGGCGCATGGTCTGTCTGACCGGGGGCGGGACCATGGGTGCCCTCACCTCCCAGGCCCCCTTCACCCCGTCCCTCCTCCCGTTGGAGTACCTGGGTCACGTACGTCGTGACGACGGCTGGGCTCGGATGCGGGACTACGTGCCGGAGCCGCCCGCGAGCACGCTGGAGATCCCGGTGGTGCTTCTGGTGGGGACCTCCATGTCGGCAGGGAAGACCTACTCCGGCCGGGTGGCGGTCCGACAGCTCGGCGCTCTGGGACATACGGTGGTGGCGGCGAAGCTGACCGGCGCGGGACGCTGGCGGGATACGCTGAGTTTCCACGATGCCGGGGCCGATGCCACCTTCGACTTCGTGGACGCCGGGATGCCCACCACGGTGGTCCCGGCCGAAGAGTACCGTCCCGCCATGAAGGGACTCCTGGCCCGCATGGGAGCCACCGACGCCACGGTGGCGGTGGTGGAGGCCGGTGCCTCCCCGCTGGAGCCGTACAACGGGGGGACGCTGGTGGAGATGCTCGGCGATCGTGTGGTGTACACCATCCTGGCGGCCTCGGACCCGTACGCGGTGGTGGGGATCCTCCATGCCTGGGGCAAGACGGTGGACCTCGTGACCGGGCCCAGCGCCAACACCGAAGCAGCCGTGGCCCTGGTGCGGGAGCTCAGTGGCCTCCCAGCGCTGGACCTGCTGGACGTCGGCGCCCACGGCGAGCTGCGCGAGCGGCTGGAGGCCGCCGCCGGGCGTCCCTGAGCCTGGCCGGCGCCCCTCCGAGGCCCCTCCTCGCCACCTCCCCGGGGCATTGCCTCCGCGGCCCCGTACCGGCATATCCTTCCGGGTCGGAGCCACCGGCTCCGCCCTCCGTCCACCTCGCCCCAGCACTTCTTCGGACCCCCTTCCACGCATGCTCTTCCGCGCCGCCTCCGTAGCCCTCACCGCCCTCGTCCTCGTGGCCGGCAGCCTGAACGCGCAGGCCGCCGACCTGGTCGCTCCGGACGGCACCTTCGACCTGAACCGCTTCTACACGGCGGACGAGAACGACCGCATCATGGCGGAACTCCACGACCGCTTCCCCGCGCTGACGGAGCTGTACGCCATCGGTGAGAGCCTTCACGGACATCCCCTGATGCTCATGGAGGTCACCAACGAGGCCACCGGCCCCGCCTCGGAGAAGCCGGCCCTCTACGTGGACGGTGGGATCCACGCCGCCGAGCTCACCGGCTCCTCGGTGGCGCTCCATCTGCTGGGCGAGCTCCTCCAGGAGTACGGCACCGATCCCCGGATCACCGAGCTCCTGGACACCCGAGCCTTCTACATCCGGCCCAAGTTCAACCCCGACGGCTCGGACCTGGTGCTCATCCAGGACCAGTACCTCCGCAGCTCCCGGCGTCCGGTGGACGAGGACGCCGACGGCCTCTTCGATGAGGACCCGCCCCAGGACCTGGACGGCGACGGCTGGATCACCTCCATGCGGGTACCGGATCCCGAGGGCGGCTGGTATGCCCACCCGGACGACCCGCGCCTGCTGGTGGAGATCGAGGACGATGTCGCTCCGCCGGCCTCCGCCCGGCGCTACCGCGTCCTCCGCGAGGGCCTGGACGACGACGGGGACGGGCGCATCGACGAGGACGGCTTCGGGGGGAACGACATGAACCGCAACTTCCCGCGGAACTGGGAGCGGATCCATCTCCAGCCCGGGGCCGGCCCCTTCCCGCTGTCCGAGCCCGAGACCCGGGCCACGGTCCGCTTTCTCATCGACCATCCCAACGTCACCGGCGTGGCGCACGGCCACACCTCCGGAGGATTCGTGTACCGGCTCCCCTCGGCCTCCGCCCCCTCCCGCTTCCCGCAGGACGACCTGGAGCTCATCCTCCACCTGGGCGAGGAGTACACCCGGACCACCGGTCGGCCCGTCGTCCCCAGCGCCACCCATCCCACCCGCCATCGGTACGGGACGCTGATCTCCTGGAACTACTGGGACCGGGGCTCCGTGGGGTGGGTGCCGGAGTACTCGCCGGGCCCGGAGAACTGGGTGGAGGACTACGACGGCGACGGTGAGGTGAGCCTCCCGGAGCAGATGCGCCACAACGAAGAGGAGCTCGACGGGCGCTACTTCTCGACGTGGACCACCTACGACCACCCCCAGCTCGGTGCCGTGGAGGTCGGGGGATGGCACACCAAGTTCTGGGGACAGAACCCCCCGCCGGAGCACCTGGAGGCCGAGACGACTCCCCAGCTCTCCTGGCACCTCTACCTGGCGGAGTCCTCGCCCCTTCTCACGCTCTCGGAGCCCACGGTGGATGCGGTGGAGGACGGGGTCCGCATTTCGGCGACGGTGGGCAACGAGGGCTTCCTCCCCACCAGTCTGACAGGGCGCGGGGCGGTGGGCCGGGAGACCGACGAGGGGCTGGTGGAGCAGGTGGTGGAGCCGCCCTACGCCACGTTGGAGACCGAGGGGGACGTCCGCGTCCAGGGACCGGCACGCCTACGGCTGGGCCACCTCCGTGGCACGGGACCCTTCCTCCAGCGTGTGGGGCCCGCCACCCGCACGGCCTCGTGGACGGTGGAGGGTACCGGTCGGGTTCGCGTCGTGGCTCATTCGGGGCCCGGGGGCGTCCACCGAAGCGCGTGGATCGCCGTCCCCTGACGGGGTGATGCGCCCCCAGCCGACCCCTACATGAGCGACCTGCAGCTTCTCCAGGACCTGGGGTGGGTGGTGGCTGGCGCCACCGGCATGCTCCTGGTGGGTCGGATCGCCCACATCCCGCCGATCCTGGGCTTCATCCTCGCCGGGCTCCTCCTCGGGCCGGTGGCCGGCGTCCTGGGTCATTCGGAATCGCTGGATCTCTTCGCCGAGCTGGGGATCGCCCTCCTCCTCTTCGTGGTGGGATTGGAGCTCAGCGTCGCCAAGATCCGCTCCATCGGCCGTACGGCGGTCGTCGGAGGACTGCTTCAGGTCGGGCTGACGTTCGGCCTGGGCCTGGGCCTGGCTCTGGCGCTCGGCTTCGCGGTGGCCCCGGCGGTCCTCGCGGGCCTGGTCGTGGCCTTCTCCAGCACCGTCGTGGTGGTGAAGCTCCTGGATCGCACCGGAGACCTGGCGGCCCTCCACGGGCGGTTGGCGGTGGGGATCCTACTGGTGCAGGACGTGGTCATCGCCGTGGTCCTGACCGTATTGGGCTCGCTGGCCGGACCGGAGGGGGTGGTGGACGGGGCAGGAGGCGGCCTGGATGCCGCCGTGGCCGGGCGGGGGCTCCTCCAGGCGTTGGCGGGCATCGCCATCCTCGCCGGGGTCGGGTGGGCCGCAGGGCGCTTCCTGCTCCGCGACTTCATGGGGTGGATGATCACGCTGCCGGAGGGCCTCTTCGTGGTGGCGCTGGCCTGGGTCATGGCCTTCATCCTGGGCGCCGAGGCGCTGCAGGTATCGGTGGAGCTGGGCGCCTTCATCGCCGGCGTCATTCTGGCGCAGCTCCCCCACTGCGAGGAGCTGGAGCGGCGCACGCACCCCCTGGTGGACTTCTTCCTGGCGGTGTTCTTCGTGGCGCTGGGCGCTGGAATGGAGTTGGAGTCCATGGCGGCGCGCTGGCCGGCGGCCCTGGCCTTCTCCGGGCTCATCCTGGTGGGGAAGCCGGTGGTGGTGGCCCTCCTACTCCGACTCCTGGGCCAGGCTCCCGGCACCGCCTGGCTCGCCGGCATCACCCTGGGCCAGATGAGCGAATTCGCCTTCATCCTTGCAGGGCTGGCCGCCTCGGTGGGGCTGGTGGACCCGGACTTCTTCGGCTTCGTGGGATTGGTGGGGTTCCTGACCATCGGGGTGTCCGCGGCCCTGGTCCCCGTCGCTCGGCCCCTGGCGGCTCGCCTCACCGCCACCGGTCTCCTCCAGCTCCTCCCGGGACCGGACGACCCCACCGACGGAGACGAGGCGCCTCTCCATGACCACGTCCTGGTCGTGGGGATGAACACCCTGGGCAGGGAGGTGGTGCGGCGCCTCCACGAGCACGGGGACGTGGTCGTGGCCGTGGATACCGATGCCGGGAAGTTGACGGGACTCCCACCCGGGGTCCGAACCCTCCAGGGAGACCTGACCCACCCGGCGGTGCTGGAGGAATCGGGGCTGGCTCGGGCTGCCTTGCTGGTCTCGGCCCTGCGGATCGAGGACGCCAACGCGCTCTTGACGTATCGCTGCCGGAGCCTGGGGGTCCCGGTGAGCGTGCACGCCTTCGAACCCGCCCACGTCGAGGAGCTTCTGGACCTTGGGGCCGACCACCTGATGATCTCCAAGCTCGATGGCATCGGTCCCATGGAAGCAGCCGTCCGGCGGAGCGGGGTGATGGGCTGATGCACGGCGTCGCAGAGCTTCTTGGCGCAGCGGCCGTGGCCTATCTGGCGTCCCGGCGCTTCGGTCTGCCGGCCATCCCCCTTCTCATCCTCGCCGGGGCCGTCCTGGCGCTGGTGGCCCCCCCGCCTGCGGAGATCCGGGACGCGGGCCTGGTCCTGGGCGTTTCCTTCCTCCTCTTCCTGGCGGGGATGGAGCTGGACTCCCGGCGGCTCCGACATCACGGACGCGCCGTGCTCCGGGTGGGCCTCGTCCAGTTCGTGGTCCTGGCCGTCCTGGGCTGGGGTCTCGCCACCCTCATGGGCCTGAGTGCCGTGGAGGCCGGATACGTGGCGCTGGCGCTCCCGGCGAGCTCCACCCTTGTGGGCGTGCGGCTTCTCCGGCAGCGACAGCAGGTCTTCGAATCCGTCGGACGTCTGGTCCTGGGCGTCCTCCTCCTCCAGGACGTCCTCGTGCTGCTGACCATCCCCCTGGTGACCGAGTTCAGTCAGGGGACTGCCGCGGTGGCGCTCAAGACCCTCCAGGTTGCGGGTCTCACTGCGGTGGCCTGGGCCCTCCGGCGGTGGCTCGCCCCGGTCTTCCTGCGCTGGGTGGACGAGTCGGAACTCCTCCTTCTCGGTTCCCTGACGGTCCTCTTCGTGCTCCTGGGCGCCTGTCGGCTCCTGGACCTCCCTGTGGTGGTTGGGGCTTTCCTGGCCGGGGTGGCCTTCTCCCGCTTCCCCGTCCACGGGGTGCTGCGGGCGGAACTCGCTCCCCTGGGGGACTTCTTCACGGCCATCTTCTTCACCTCCCTGGGGGCGCTGGTCCGGGTCCCCACCGTGGACGAGCTGGTCATGGCAGGGGTCTTCGTCGCGGTGGTGGTGGGCCTCACACCGCCCCTGGTACGATGGATGGCGGAGCGCGCCGGCCTCACTTCGCGCTCGGCGCTGGAGGCCGGCCTCCTCCTCTCCCAGACCAGCGAGATCTCCCTGGTGGTGGGCTTGGCCGGGATGCTCCAGGGCGACATCAGCGAGAGCCTGTTCGTGGTCATCGCCATGGTCACCACCGTCACCATGCTCCTCACCCCCTTCCTCTCCACCGAAGACGCCACCGAGGCCTTCATGACCCTCTTCACCGGACCGCCCGCCGACACCGGTACGCCCCCCACCGACCACGTCCTCCTCCTGGGGGCGGGCTCCACCGGCATGCCCCTCCTGGAGGACCTCATCCTTTCGGGGTGCCGAGTTGTGGTGCTGGACGACGACCCTGCGGTGGTCCGACAGGTCCGGGAGGCCGGCGTCGAGGCCATCCTCGGAGAGGCCTGGGACCCCGAGGTGCTCCGGGCCGCCGGGGTGGACGAGGCGAGGGTCGTCGTCTCCACCATCCGACGGCCCCGGGACAACGCGGCGGCGCTGGCTTTGGCCACCGGATCCGTCGTCGTCCGGGTCTTCGAGTCCGACGACGCCGACTGGGTGCAGGCGCGGGGCGGGGAGCCCATCCTCTACTCCGAGGCTGCGGCGGAGGCTCTGGTCGACTGGTGGGACGGCGCCCGGGAGGCCCTTGCCCGGGAACGGCGCCAGCGGGTGGCTCAGGGGCAGGGGGAGGCATGACGCCGGCCACGGTGGACCACCTCATCGTCGCC